>JACCZX010000167.1 GCA_013695705.1 Burkholderiaceae bacterium
TGCCACGAGCAGTCCGGCGCAGTTGCGTCGCACGCTGCGGCCGTGCGATGTCCTGTGAAAACAACGGCCGCAGCCCGGCGAAAGTAGCGACGATGTCGCTCGCTGCAAGCGGCCACTCGAAGTAGCTGCGCGCACTGTGCAGGATGGAGGATAGAAATTCAAACGCCCATTAGTTGACCGCTGGCCAGGCCAGCCAGGCCAGCCAGGCAGACGCGCACTGGACGCGTCCGGTGCCGCGTATCTACGCGGCATCGAGCGGCGCATCGCCGCCAGCCTTGACCCGCAAGTCGGTTCGGTGGCGTCGGTGTTCGTCAGCCGCTGGGACAAAGCCGTCAATGACAAAGCCGTGAGCGACAAAGCGCCGGCCGAGTTGCACAACCGGCTCGGGATCGCGGTGGCCGCACAAACGTATCGCGCGTATCGCGAACTGCTGGCAGCTGCGCGCTGGCGCACGCTGGCGGATGCCGGCGCGCAACCACAGCGCCTGCTATGGGGCAGCACCGGCACCAAGGATCCGAAGGCGCGCGACACGTTGTACGTCGAAGCGCTGGCTGCGCCCGACACGATCAACACGATTCCGGAAAAGACTCTGCGCGCGTTCGCCGACCACGGCGAGTTCAAGGGCGCGACGGCCGAAGACGGCGGCGACGCCGAAGCGGTGCTGAAGCGGTTCGAGCAAGCAGGCATCGATGTCGATGCGCTCGCCGCAAAGCTGCAAGCTGACGGCGCGCAGGCATTCGTCAAATCATGGAACTCCCTGCTGCAGCGTATTGCCGACAAGAGCGAAGCGCTGGCTGAGGCCGGTCAGCGCAATGGATAGGGGGTGATGTGAACGCAGTGGCTCGGACCGAGGCGGCCGCGCACAGGAGCAAGCCATGAGTGTCGGATATATTGAGCCGCTGTATCTGCTGCCGTTCGATCACCGCAACTCGTACGTGACCGGCATGTTCGACTACGAGCTGCCGCTCACTGCGCAACAGCATCAAACCGTCGCCGACAGCAAGCGTGTGATCTACGAAGGTTTCAGGCAAGCGCTGCAATGCGATGTGCCGGGCGAAAGCGCCGGCATCCTGGTGGACGAGGAATTCGGCGCCGAGATCCTGCGCGATGCAGCCGGCCATGGATACGTGACTGCGCTGTCGACCGAGAAAAGCGGCTCGGACGAGTTTGAATTCGAATACGGCGACGCGTTTGCCGAGCACATCGAAGCTTTCGATCCGACGTTCGCCAAAGTTCTGGTGCGTTACAACCCCGAGGGCGATGTCGAGTCGAATCGTCGCCAAAGTTGCCGCCTGAAGCAGCTTTGCGATGTCTGCCGCCGCACGAACCGGCGTTTCATGTTCGAGCTGCTGGTGCCGGCGACGAAGGCGCAGTTAAATGGCGTGCAATCGGACCAACATCAGTACGATCTGAAAGTGCGTCCCGAACTGATGCTGCAGAGTATTCGCGCCCTGCAGGATGCAGGCGTCGAGCCCGATATCTGGAAGATCGAAGGGCTTGATCAGCGCGAAGACTGCGAGCGCGTCGTCGAAGTCGCGCGTCGCGATGGGCGGCGCGAAGTTGCCTGCATCGTTCTCGGACGCGGCGCCGATCAGAAAAAAGTCGTGAGCTGGCTCGAAACTGCGGCGAAGGTAGCGGGCTTCACCGGCTTTGCGGTCGGACGCACGACCTTCTGGGATGCGGTGAAAGACTTCACGGCGGGAACGATCACCCGGCCCGACGCTGTTACGCGAATCGCCGAGCGTTTTAGACGCTGGGTCGAGATCTTCGAAGAGGCGCGCGCCGCGCGTGGGCGAGCGGCGTGATGTGCAAGCGGCATTGACCATTGATGAAGATCAGTCCACTGGCGGGTACGCCGGCCCCCAAGGATGGGCTGATCGATGTCGCTCGACTCGTCGCCGCCTATTACTCCGAGGCGCCCGATCCGTCAGTGCCGGAGCAGCGCGTCGCATTCGGCACGTCGGGCCATCGTGGCTCGTCGCTCGAAAAATCGTTCAACGAATCACATGTGCTGGCGATCAGCCAGGCGATCTGCCAGCATCGAAAGCGGCAGCGAATCGGCGGCCCGTTGTTCGTCGGCATCGACACGCACGCGCTGTCGGTGCCGGCGTTCGAGAGCGCGCTCGAGGTGCTGGCCGCCAATGGTGTCGAGGTGCTGATCGCGCGCGATGGCGAATACACGCCGACGCCCGCGGTGTCGCACGCGATTCTCGCCTACAACCGCGGCCGCAAAAGCGGGTTGGCCGACGGCATCGTGATAACGCCGTCGCACAACCCGCCCGATAGCGGCGGCTTCAAGTACAACCCGCCCAACGGTGGCCCGGCCGACGCCGATGTCACCGGCTGGATCGAAGCCAGCGCAAACGCACTGCTCGAAGCCGATCTGAAAGACGTGCGGCGTACTGCATTCGACGAAGCGCGGCGTGCCGACACTACGCGCGAGCACGATTTCCTCGGCAACTACGTCGCCGATCTGGACAACGTGATCGATTTCGCTGTGATTCGCGACGCCGGCATCCGCATCGGCGTCGATCCGCTCGGCGGTGCCGGTGTGCATTACTGGGCACGCATCGCGGAGCGCTACCACCTCGATCTGACCGTTGTCAGCGACGACGTCGATCCAACCTTCGCCTTCATGAGTCTCGATTGGGACGGCCGCATCCGGATGGACCCGTCGTCGGAGTATGCGATGCAGCGGCTGATCGGACTGAAGGATCGCTACGACATCGCATTTTCGTGCGACACCGATCATGATCGCCATGGTGTCGTCGCTCCGAGCGCTGGGCTGCTGCCGTCGAATCACTACCTGTCGGTGGCGATCGATTATCTGTTTCGCAATCGTCCATGCTGGAGCACGAAGTCTGCGGTCGGTAAAACGGTGGCGAGCAGTGCGCTGATCGATCGCGTGGCCGCCAGAGTGAATCGCCAGCTGTACGAAATGCCGGTCGGGTTCAAATGGTTCGTCGACGGTCTGTTCGATGGTTCGCTGGCCTTTGCCGGTGAGGAAAGCGCCGGCGCGTCGTTCAGCCGCATCGACGGGTCGGTATGGACCACCGACAAGGACGGCATCGCGTCGGCGCTGCTGGCCGCCGAGATCACTGCGCGCACCGGCCGCGATCCCGGCGAGCTGTATCGCAATTTGACGCGCGAGCTTGGCGAACCGGCGGCCGACCGAGTTGAAGCGAAGGCCACGCCCGAGCAGAAGCGCCGGCTCGCAAAACTCTCGCCGCAGCAGTTGCGCATTACCGAATTAGCGGGCGAACCGGTCGATCGCGTGCTCGACCGAGCACCGGGTAACGATGCGCCGATCGGCGGCATCAAGGTGATCGC
>JACCZX010000254.1 GCA_013695705.1 Burkholderiaceae bacterium
ATGGGCTTTCTGCCCGACATGAAGCGCGTTTTCGCGCTGTTACCGAATTGGGTTACACCACGCCTACCGCAATTCAGCAGCAGGCAATTCCTGCAGTGTTAAGCGGCGGCGATTTATTGGCCGGCGCGCAAACAGGCACCGGCAAGACGGCCGGCTTCGTGTTGCCGATCCTGCAGCGGCTGGCAATGCAGCCTGCGCCCTCGGGTAAATCGCGCAAGCCGGTGCGTGTGCTGATTCTCACTCCGACGCGCGAGCTCGCAGCCCAGGTAGGAGAAAGCGTGCGCGAGTACGGCAAGCACAGCAAGGCCTGCGCAGCGATCATTTATGGCGGTGTCTCCATCAATCCACAGATCACCGCGCTCAGGCGCGGCGTCGACATCGTTGTGGCGACGCCGGGCCGGCTGCTCGATCACGTCGGCCAGCGCACGGTCGATCTGTCGCAGGTCGAAGTGCTGGTGCTCGATGAAGCCGACCGCATGCTCGACATGGGATTCTTGCCCGACATGAAGCGCGTTTTCGCGCTGTTGCCGAGGGCGCGGCAAACGCTGCTCTTCTCTGCCACGTTTTCGGAAGAGATTCGCACGCTGGCTAACTCGCTGCTGAAAAATCCGGCGATGGTCCAGGTGGCGGCGCGCAACTCGACCGTTGAAGGCGTGACGCAGCGAGTGGTGCTGGTCGATCGAGGCCGCAAGTCGGAGCTGCTGGCGCACATGATCACCACCAACAACTCGTTCCAGTTGCTGGTATTCACGCGCACCAAGCACGGTGCGAATCGGCTGGCGGAATTTCTGAACAAGCACGGCGTGACTGCGCTCGCGATTCACGGCAACAAGAGCCAGGGGGCGCGCACCCGCGCGTTAAGCGAATTCAAGAGCGGCACGCTGCAAACACTGGTGGCAACAGATATCGCCGCCCGCGGACTGGATATCGAGCTGCTGCCGCACGTGATCAATTTTGATTTGCCGCACGTTCCCGAGGACTACGTGCATCGGATCGGTCGCACGGCGCGCGCCGGCGCTACCGGCGAGGCGATCTCGCTGGTGTGTGCCGACGACAAATCGCTGCTGCTCGATATCGAAAGATTGATCCGGCGTCAGATGCCGCGCGAGATCGTCGCCGGCTTCGAGCCGAATCCCCACGAGCGCGCCGAACCGATCGTGCGTCAACGCGGTTCTGCCAAGCCCGAACGTGGACAGCGGGAACGCCAGCAACGCGCGGCGCCGCGACGCGATACGCAGCATCGCTCGGAGCAGCAGCCGCAGAAGAACCATGGGCAACCGGCCCGGGCGCAGCCCGCGACCAAGTCGCACGCGGCGCCGACCCGCTCCGCCGAGAGTCACGCGAAACCGACGCATTCGAAGCCGTCGTCCCAACTCCGCCGCGGCAATGACAATTCAATGACCGTGCGCACCAACATTCCGGGACTGCAGCAACCATCGCATCGCCGCGGGCGTTAAGCTTTCTGATCGCTGTTATTGGTGGCGATGAAAGGCTCTCGCTGACAGGGTGCGCGATGGAAAGGTCTCCTAACAATCAGGTGGAACTCGACATAAAGCACAACGCCGCGGCGCGGCGTTTCGAGGCCACTGTCGACAAACTGCTGGCACGCTGCGATTACCGCATGCACGGCAACACGATGATGCTGGTGCATACAGAGGTGCCGCCGCAGCTCGAGGGCCGCGGCATCGCATCGATGCTGGTACGCGCGGCGTTCGATCACGCGAAAGAAAGTGGCATGGACGTGCTGCCGGTGTGTTCGTACGTCGGCGCGTGGACGCGGCAGCATCCCGACGTCGAGCCAATGCTGGCGCGCTAGTGCCGCCATCCCGCACACGGAGGTGTGCCTCAGCCGACAGCCGGTAGGCGAAAACCGGTTTTCGGCGGCTGAACCCGCATCTACGGTAATTCTCGTCCAAGCGTTTGACCCCTAATATCAGCCGCTATGAACTTGCTGATCATTGGTGGCGGTGTCTTTCTCGGCCAAGCGCTTTTGCAGGCCGCACTTGAGGGCGGCCACGCGGTCACTGTCTTCAATCGCGGAAAGTCGCGCAACTGGTGGCCGCCGGGGGTCAAGTGGATCGTTGGCGATCGCCTGGAAGACCTGCACCTGCTAATGGGTGGCCGCAAGTGGGATGCGGTGATCGATACCTGCGGCTACCGTCCGCAAGATGTGGAAGCGAGCTGCGCGGCTTTGTACGACAGTTGCGAGCGCTATGTGTTTATCTCGAGCGTCTCTGCCTACGCATCGTTCGCCAACACGCCGATCAGCGAACAGGATCCGCTGGCCGTGGCGGATGCAGTCAATCGTGAAACCATTAACGGCGCCAATTACGGCCCGCTGAAAGCCGAGTGCGAGCGCACGGTCGCACGCGCCTTCGGCTCGCAGGCGTTGCTGATCCGGCCGGGGCTGATCGTCGGCCCGCACGACCCGACCGGGCGCTTTTCCTATTGGCCTTGGCGCATCTGTGCCGGTGGCCGAGTACTCGCGCCGGGCTCGCCTGAAACCCCGATTCAGTTTATCGATGCGCGCGACCTCGCCGCGCTGATCATGCGGCTCGTGATGCTGCGTGCCAGCGGTGCATTCAATGTCACCGGACCAAATGAAGGTGCGACCTTCGGCGAGCTGCTCGATACGTGTCGCTGGATCTCGGGTGAGGACGTCGAAGTCGATTGGGTCGACCAGAAATTTCTCGAGCGCGAAGGCGTCCAGCCGTGGACCGAACTTCCGCTCTGGATTCCCACGCACGATCCGCAGACACGCGGCTTTCACGTCGTGGACACCACGCGTGCGCGACGCAACGGACTGCGTACCCGTCCGATGGCTGTCACCATCAGCGATATTCTCGAAGCCGGAATACCGGAGCGCGACGACAAGCGGCGTATCGGAAAGCTGGCGCGCGAACGCGAGCGCGATCTACTCGCGGTATGGCGGCTGCAAAAAGCCGGCCTCGCGCTGGCGTAAGCCTCCCCGTTACACCTTGAAACGATCGCGGGTAGTCGTGGGCAGGTAAGCGATCGTTGAATCTCCAGTAACACTTGGAGGTTAAAGATGAAACGCAAATTCTGGATCAGCGCATCTTTCGGCGCTTTAGTAGTTGCTGCCATGGCGCCGTGGTCAGCGTCGCAGGCGAACGGTATTTCGTTCAGAGTCAACACTCCTGAATTCGGAATCCGCATCGGTGCGCCGCACCGCCCTGCCTATTACCCCACCCCCGTTTACCAACCGGTTCCGGTGTATCAGCCGGTTCCGGTGTATGAGCCGGTCCCCGTCTATCAACCAAGGCATTACGGCTATGCGCCGCCGCCGGTCGTATACGTCGCGCCTCCACGCTTCATCGTGCCGCCGCATTACATCGGCGGATACCGCGGACACGGTCACCATCGCGATCGCCATCACTGGCAGCACCGTGACGGCCGCCATGATCGCAACTGGCAGAACGATGGGCGTTGGCAGAATGACGGGCGTGGACACGACGATCGTGGTGGGCACGATCGCCGCGGCCGGCAATAGCGCGCTGGCCCGCTCTGTGCTTGAATCCCCGTGATAAGTCACGGGGAGCAAACATGCGGATCGAAGGCCAAAGTTCAAACGTAGAAGACCGGCGCGGCCAGTCGTTCGGCGGCCGTGGCCTGGTGGGAGGTGGCATCGGAACAGTAGTCCTTGTTGTCGTCGGAATGATGTTCGGTATCGATCCGCGCGTCATTCTGGGCATGGCCGAGACTGCGCAAACCGTGCAGGAGTCACGTTCACCTCAGGCGCAAGGTCCGGCCAAGGCCCCCGCCGATCCAGAAGGCCGGTTTGTTTCAGGTGTCTTGCTTGATACGGAGAAAACCTGGAACGCGTTGTTTCAACAACTCGGGCGGAAGTACGTTGAGCCGAAGGTCGCGATCTTCGAAGGTCGTACGCGCACCGCATGCGGGACCGGCCAGTCGGCGATGGGGCCGTTTTACTGCCCACTGGATCAAACCGTTTACATTGACCTGAACTTTTACCGCGCGCTGCAGGAGCGGTTCAAGGCGCCGGGCGATTTCGCACAGGCCTACGTGATAGCGCACGAAGTTGGGCACCACGTGCAGAACCAACTCGGCATCATGGAAAAAACGCAAGCGCTGCGCCAACGGATGAGCGAGTCGCAAAGCAATGCACTTTCAGTTCGACTCGAGTTGCAGGCCGACTGCTTCGCTGGCGTATGGGCGAAACATGCGGGCAACCGCAAGCTGCTGGACGTCGGCGATGTCGAAGAAGCGATGCGAGCGGCTGCCGCGATCGGTGACGACAATATTCAACGCCGCACGCAAGGCACAATCGTTCCGGAAAGCTTCACGCACGGCAGCTCCGAACAACGCGTGCGCTGGTTTATGACCGGTGCGAAAAACGGCCAACTTTCAGCGTGCAATACGTTTGATGCAAATTCACTCTAAGTAAGTTGTGGCGCAAAAAGCACGCGGCTTGGAGCTTCATCAGCTCCAAGCGGAGCCCTTTTAGAGGCGATATCAGCCTGTGTGGGGCATTCCATATGGAATACCGGTTTCATAGTGACCTTGAAAATCGGGTCTACGATCCTCGACGTTATTAGATAGCGGCCGTCCCTCGGTTATAAAGCCTCCTGCAACTCGATGCAGATCATCAGTACAAAGTTCACGAACCTCTGTGTCAGGGGAAACACAACGTCTTGATTTCATTCACGCCTCCTATAGAAGTAAAATGTCTGCTACGAACGACATGCTTCACTGAAA
>JACCZX010000274.1 GCA_013695705.1 Burkholderiaceae bacterium
TCGAAAACGAAGGCTTGCCCGGATCCGTGCCGGCGGAGAAGTAGCCGCGCTCTTCCCAGATCGGCGTCCACCGTGCCTCTATCGCTGCGGGGTCGAAACTCTTGGCGAGCTCTGCGCTGGGTGCTTCTGCGGAAGTAGCAGTCATGTTTGAAGTTTAGCGAATCGAGCTCAATCGCTGTCCAGCCTTCGGAAATCGGTTCGTGCAGAACAGCGCGCACGGCGAGCGGCAACAGGCGATCCTGCCACGCGTAGACCTCTGCCTGCAGTGCCGCATCTCGCGCCAGCGAGCGCTCGAACTCGCGCCGCTCGTCAGCGCCAAGCGTTCCCAGTACGTATTCACCGGCGGCTACAGTGCGGTCATCGTTGTCGCGCAGGTTCACGATAGACACTCCTTCAGCGCCAGCAGGCCGCGTCGAATCCACGACTTCACTGTGCCGATCGGCGCTGACAACTTGCGAGCAATCTCGTCCTGCGTATAACCCTCGATAAAAGCCAGCATCACACAGTCGCGTCTTTGCTCGTCCAACGTTTCAAGGCAGCGCCGCAGCGAAGACGCGTCGGCGTCGTGGTCCGAATGCGGACTGTTAGACAATGCGTTGGCGTCGGCGAGCACGTCGAGATCGTCGCCTGTCGTGATCTCGCGGCCTGCTTTCCGCGCGACGTCGAGCGCGCGATGCCGCACCACCGTGTAGATCCATCCGCGCGCCGAACCGAATGCGCGTGATACGTCGACGCGCGCTGCCAGATTTGCAGGAAAGCGTCCTGAACAACGTCGCGCGCTGTCTCGCGGTCGCGCACGATGCGCTGTGCGACCGCCAGCAGCCAGCGCGACTCGTGTTCGTAGATCGCGCGCAATGCGAAGCGTTCTCCGCGCGCGCACGCTTCAACGGCAGCTTCGTGATCGAAATCGCTGGCGATAGTATTCATCGGTCAGAGGCGGGAAGCCACACCTGATTCTAAAGGCGTGTACGGCCCCTGCATGACCGCTGCGCGCGCGAGCGACTTACAAACGCTCGGCGATGTCGATCAACGCCGGGCCTGTGGCTCCTACCCGAACTACGTGCTACGGAGAAAAAAAGATGCGGTGCGCGAAAAAAAGCGTCTAGCCGGAAGAGCGCGCGAGCGGCTCGCTCCGCTTTACTTTGACGGCGAGCGCTGACGCGAGATTTCGGTTGCAACGCTGCGCGCAATTGCGTCGCGCACGGTCGAATCCAGTGCAGGTCGAAGGTCCGAAATCAATGCCGTCAACGCGCGGAGCAGCGTCGGCTGCAGCCGTTCCTGAATTTGTCTTTCGAGCTCCGCCGTCAACTGCGGATGCAATTCAAGAAACAGATTTTCGCGTAACTGCACCTCTACTTTGTCCCAATCGATTTCCACCGCAACGGCTACGACGGGCGCAGCGGGAACCGGAAGTGACGGAGCAAACACCGGCGGCATCGGGGCAACGGGGGTCGGCGCCGGCGCGACAGTAAGCGGTGCCGGCGCATCCGGAGCAAAGGACGCAAATGGTGCGATCGGCGGCGCAACCACTGGCGGCGGAGGCCGCGGCAGCGAGATGTCGAGATCCAGCGACGGCAACGTCAGCCGCTCGGTTAACACCGGAATCGTCGCATCATCGGGCATTACTTGGCCGCCCGGCTGCGTCAGTCGCTCGAGATCGGTCGCCTTGCGCGCGCTAGTGGCCATTTTTTGCTTCGAACGCGGTGGGCTCGTATCCGCGTTCGCGATAGTTTTTGAACCGCGTGCGCGCACGCCTGCGATCTTCGTCGTCGCACGACACGACCTCGATCACGCGCTGGTAGCGCGCAAAAAAATCTTCGAACTGCGGAGGCACGTCATCGTCGAGCGTCAGCAGCACGTCACTGCCGGGTGCGGAAGCAGAATCCGCTGCAAGTACCACGGGCGTCGTTGCTGCCAGTGGTGAGTCGGCGTACACGTGCGGCACAAAATCGAGCGCCGAAAACGTCCATAGGGCGTTATCGAACTGCGCCAATCGATCAGTGTGACGGGTGTACACCACAGCACGCTTGGAGGCGGCGCGAGCCTTGCGAATCACGCGACACGCATAGTGCAATCGATGCTCGACGTTGAAATGAAAATCGATTTTGGTCACAGTGCAACTAGCGCGCCGCGCGATTGATCAGAAACTGCGCCAGCAAGGGCACCGGTCGGCCGGTCGCGCCTTTTGCCGCGCCGCCTTTCCACGCAGTGCCCGCAATGTCCAAATGCGCCCACGCGTAAGCCTTGGTAAAGCGGGCCAGAAAACACGCCGCAATCACGGCGCCGGCGCCGGGCGTTCCAATGTTCGCCATGTCCGCAAAGTTCGACTTGAGTTGTTCCTGATAATCGTCGTCGAGCGGCATGCGCCACGCCGGGTCACCTGCGTCCCGGCTGGCGGCCAGCAATTCGTTGGCAAGCGCATCGTTGTTCGAGAACAATCCGGAGTTGACGCCGCCAAGAGCAACGACGCACGCCCCTGTCAAAGTCGCAATGTTGACGACCGCAGAAGGCTTGAACCGCTCGGCGTACGTCAGCGCATCGCACAGGATCAGCCGGCCTTCAGCGTCTGTGTTCAAAATCTCGATGGTTTGTCCCGACATCGAAGTGACTATGTCGCCGGGCTTTACCGCCGCGCCCGAGGGCATGTTCTCGCACGCGGCGATAACGCCGACTACGTTGATCTTGAGATTGAGCTCAACCAGGGCGCGCATGGTGCCGAGGACACTGGCGGCGCCGCACATGTCGAACTTCATTTCGTCCATCGACGCGCCGGGCTTGATCGAGATACCGCCCGAGTCGAACGTGATTCCTTTACCGACCATTACTACCGGAGCGGCCTTGGAGGACTTGGGAGCGCCGTTGTACTTGAGCACGATCAAGCGCGGCGGCTGCGCCGAGCCCTTTGCGACCGAGAGGAAAGAACCCATCTTGAGTGCTTCGAGTTGCTTGGTTTCGAGCACCTCAACGTCGAGCTTCCATTTTTTCGCCATCTTGCGGGACTCATCGGCAAGGAAGCTCGGCGTGCAGATATTGGGCGGTAAGTTGCCAAGACGCTTAGTCATTTCCATGCCGTTCGAAATGGCGTCGCCGTAGCGCAGGCCACGCTCGGCTGCAGCATTGCGCGTCTTTAACAACAAGCCGACGCTGCCGGCGCCGGTGATCTCGGGGTCGCGCTTGCTTTTCAGCTCGTCGGTGCGAAACGTGGTTTCACGCGCCGCGATTGCCAGGCTGCACGCCTGCCATTCTGCATCGCGGTTTTTCACCTGCCAATCGAGCGCGGCCACGGTCACGCTTTTGGCGGCGCCGTTAAATGCTTTGACGCTGCAACGTACTGCATCGTTGAACGCACGCTCGTTGAAGTCGTCCTTGCTGCCGAGGCCTGCCAGCAAAACGCGCGGCGCTGATATACCGGTGAGTCCGAGCAACGGCAGCAAGGCACCTCGCTTGCCGGTCATGTCGCCGCTTTTAGTCGCGGCTTTGAGGGCGCCGTTGCAGGCGGCGTCAAGCGCCTTTGCAGTCGGCGTCAACTCTCCATCGGCATGCACACCGACCACTATGGCGTCGGTCTTGATCGCCTCGGGCCGGCCGATCGCTGTGATAAATTCCATCGGCGTTCTCCTAGCCTTCCTCGTTTTTCGTAGGCACTACGGCTCGTTTGACCAATCAGCGGTTGGCAATTATCTGCAACGCAGCGCCGGCGGCAGCGCGCGGAGCAGTATATAGCTCCGGTCTTTCACCCGAGCGGCAGAGTAGACCGCGACCATGATCTTCAGGCGCTCGATCATTACCGAGTTGACTAGCACTGCGAGCGCGGTTTTCACAGTCCTTTTTTCGATCATTTTTTCGGTCGGACTGGTGCGAATTATCGGTCAGGCAGCCGGCGGCCGTGTCGACAACCAGGCGGTATTCGAACTGGTGGCGCTGACTGCTCTGACGTGGCTGCCAATTATCCTGACGCTGA
>JACCZX010000290.1 GCA_013695705.1 Burkholderiaceae bacterium
TCGTCTTCGACGTAGACCGTGGCCCACAATTTTTCCTGCGGCAGCCGGTAGACCTCGGTCAACAGCTGCCACGCGTAACGGATCGCATCGCGCTTGAAATAGTCGCCAAAACTGAAGTTGCCGAGCATCTCGAAAAACGTGTGATGCCGCGCGGTGTAGCCGACGTTTTCAAGATCGTTGTGCTTGCCACCCGCGCGCAGCGATTTCTGCGACGTGGTGGCGCGCGTGTACGGGCGCTTTTCGCGGCCGGTGAACACGTCCTTGAACTGCACCATGCCGGAATTGACGAACAGCAACGTCGGATCGTCCGACGCGGTGAGCAAGCTCGACGCGCGCACGATCGTGTGCCCGTTCGATTCAAAAAACCGCAGGAATTTTTCGCGAATTGCGGCGCTTTTCATAACTGCCGGCGCATGCTTGCAAGCGCCGTTAACTGATCAGCCGCTAATGATACTTGCGATATGCGTGCCGCTTGCGGCCTAGCTGCCCCATGTAGCGCTGCGGCTGAGGCGCAGAGCGCGCGTGCGCTGCGCTGCATCTGGCCGCAGATCGTGGCTGCGCAGCAGCCGACTTGCATTGGCGAGCACTAGTAGCGAGCTCGCGGCGGTACCGATCACTGCAACGGCCGGTGACGTGATCCCAACCGCCGCCAGCACCATGAAGCTGACGTTGCAGCCGAGGGCAATGCCAAGATTTTGTCGCGCCAGTCGCATCGCGCGGCGCGCGAGCTTGAACGCATATTCAACGTCGCCCAATTGCGAAGATTGCAGAATCAAATCAGCGCGTGCCTGCGCGGTCGCCGAGCCATCGCCCAGCGCAATCGACACGTCGGCGCGCGCCAGTGCCGGCGCATCGTTGATGCCGTCGCCGAGCATTGCAACTTTGTGCCCGGCGCGCTGCTGTCCAATCACCCATTCGCATTTGCTATGCGGCGTCTGATGCGCGAGCGCGCGTTCGATGCCGAGCGCGGCCGCGACCGCGTGCACCGGAGCGCGCCGATCGCCCGATATCAACACCGCCTCGACACCGCGTTCGGTGACGGTATCGATCAAGGAGGCAGCATCGTCACGCAAGCGTTCGCCGAACACAAAGATCGCCACTGGCCCTTCAACATCGGCCAGCACCACCATGCTGGCCGCGTGCAACCCCTCGCGCGCGGCAATCGCGGCGACGTCAGCGCGCTGCGCCGCCTGTTTGTCGACCAGTGCGAACTCCACTTTGCCCAGCCGATAGCGCCGACCACTCACCGTTGCCTCAATTCCCGCCGAGGCTTCGACTCGTCCGTCGGTCAGCGGCGGCAGCGATTTGCCAAGCGATTGCACCGCGCCGATCAAGGCGCGCGCATAGGGATGCGTCGACAGTGTTTCCATCGCAGCAGCGATGGCCAGTGTGTATTCGGGGTCGGCGGTGCGCAGTAACAGTTGTCGCAACAGCCGCGGCTCGCCGGTCGTCAACGTGCCGGTCTTGTCGCACGCGAGCAAATCAGCGCTCGCCAGTGCTTCGATCGCGCAGTTTCGGGCAACCAGAACGCCGCGCCGTTCAAGCGCCGACTGCGCCGCCGCAATCGCCGCGGGCGCTGCCAGCAACAGCGCACAGGGACAGGCGGCGATCAAGACTGCGATCGCGGCAGGGACCGCTCGCGTCGGGTCAATCAGTGCCCAAGCGAAAAGCGTGGTCAGTGCAGCAGCAGCCATCAGCCACGCGTACGGCGCGGCAAAACGCGCGGCAAGCTCATCGGTGCGGGGCCGATCGCGCCCTGCCTCTTCGGCCATCCTCTGCAAAGCAATCGAACTCGATTCGGTGCCGCTGCGTCCAACTTCGATCACCAGCGGCTGATCCAGGTTGATCGAACCCGCGAGCACCGGTGCTCCCGACGATTTTTCCACCGGCAATGACTCACCAGTCAAAGACGCCTGCGACGAGCTCGATCGGCCGTGCACCACCACTCCGTCGGCCGGCACCTCCTCGCCCGGCGGCACCAAAACGCGAGCACCGGCCTTGAGCTGTTGGCCGCTGACAGATTCGGTCGCCAGCGATGATGGAAATGCGACCAGGCGCAGCGCGCGCGTCGAATGGCGCCGCGCTGCTTCGACATATTCACGCGCGCCGCAGA
>JACCZX010000309.1 GCA_013695705.1 Burkholderiaceae bacterium
CCCCACCTCCAGGCAAGCGCCGAATCCGGCCAGTGGCGGTTCGGATAAACAGACGTCGGGCGCACCGTCCGCGCGTACCCCGGCGCGCGCGTCGCAGAGGGGCGCGTCGCGCGCAGCGTCGGCAACCACGGGTGGCATGGATAGCAACAGTCCGGATGTGCGAGCTGAAGCAGCGGCCGGTCGTCTTGCTGCAAAAATGGCTGGAACCGATCAATTGGCGAGGTCGTTTCCGTCGAATGCAATTAAAGCCGCCGAATTCGGACGTCAAGGGTCGCTCAATCCACCGCAGGGACAAAGTGAAGATCCCCCGTCAAATGACGTTTCGGCCAGCACCATCACTGAAACAAACGTCAGCGACAAAACTGGCAATGCGGCAGATGCGGGAGTAAATCCAAATAACGCTCCGCTTGAAAGAGTACGCGTTGATTCCGCCGGCCGTGCGCTGACAACCAATCAAGGCGTCGCCATCGCCGACAACCAGAGCTCGCTGAAGGCGGGCTTGCGCGGGCCGACGCTGCTCGAAGACTTCATCCTGCGCGAGAAGATCACGCACTTCGATCATGAGCGCATTCCTGAGCGCATCGTGCACGCACGCGGCTCGGCCGCGCACGGCTACTTCGAGTGCACCGAAGCATTGACTGATCTGACGATGGCCGCGCCGTTTGCCGCGGCCGGCAAGCGCACACCGGTGTTCGTGCGCTTTTCAACGGTTGCGGGTGAACGCGGTTCGCCCGATCTGGCGCGCGACGTGCGCGGCTTTGCCGTCAAGTTCTATTCCGATCAGGGCAACTGGGACCTGGTCGGCAACAACATCCCAATTTTCTTCATCCAGGATGCGATGAAGTTTCCGGACCTGATCCATTCGGTCAAGCCCGAGCCACACAACGCGATGCCGCAGGCTGCCAGCGCGCACGACACGTTCTGGGACTTCGCGAGCTTGATGCCCGAGATCACGCACATGCTGATGTGGGTGATGTCGGACCGCGCAATACCGCGCAGCTATCGAATGATGCAGGGATTCGGCGTGCACACGTTCCGCCTGGTCAATGCGAAAGGCGAGGCGGTGTTCGTTAAGTTTCACTGGAATCCGGTCCTGGGAACACACTCGGTCGTGTGGGACGAAGCGGTCAAGATCAACGGCGCCGATGCCGACTTTCATCGCCGTGATTTGTGGGAAGCGATCGAAGCCGGTGCGTACCCTGAGTGGGAACTGGCACTGCAAACTTTTACCGAGGAGCAGGCCGAAGCGTTCAGCTTCGACGTGCTCGATCCGACCAAGATCGTGCCGGAAGAGTTGGTGCCGCTGCGGCCGGTCGGCAAAATGGTGCTGAACCGCAACCCGGACAACTTCTTCGCCGAAACCGAGCAGGTGGCGTTTGCGACGCATCACATCATTCCCGGCATCGACTTCAGCAATGACCCGCTGCTGCAGGGGCGCAATCACTCGTACCTCGACACGCAGCTAAGTCGCCTCGGCGGACCTAACTTTCATCAATTGCAGATCAATGCGTCGGTCAACCAGGTGCACAACAATCAGCGCGATGCGATGCATCAGCAGGCGATTCCGCGCGGCCGCGTGTCTTACGAACCGAATTCGCTCGGCGGCGGTTGTCCGTTCCAGGCCGGCAAGATGGGATTCATGTCGTTTCCTGAGCCAATCCACGACGACAAGCTGCGCGGCAAGCCCGAAAAATTCGCCGACCATTACACGCAGGCTACGTTGTTCTACAAGAGCCAGACGCCGGTCGAGCAGAACCATATCGTCGCCGCGTTCCGCTTCGAGCTCACCAAAGTGGAGACGCCGGCGATTCGCGCGCGCATGGTCGCCGGCCTTAGAAACGTCGACGAGCAGCTCGCGGCGCGCGTTGCGCAAGGGCTTGGCATCAAACTTCCGGCTCCGCTGCCGCGCGTGCTCGCGAAGCCGACTAAGCCCGAAGTGACGACGTCGCCGGCGTTATCGCTGATGGCGCGGCCGGGTGATGGCTCGATTCGCACACGCTGCATCGCCGTCATTGTTGCCGATGGAATGAACGGCGCCGATTCGCAGGCGATTCATGACGCGCTGGTGGAGCAGGGCGCGGTCGCCAAATACGTCGGCCCTCGGTTGGGGCCGGTGCAATCGGGTGCAAAGGCGGGTATCGAAGCCGAAGCGACGCTGGAAACCGCGCCACCGGTGGTTTTCGACGCGGTCGTGTTGCCGAGCGGCAAATCCGCGATCAACTCGCTGCTGAAGAACGGCCAGGCGATGGACTTCGTCAAGGAACAATACCGGCACTGCAAGCCGATACTGGCCCTTGAAGGCGCGAGCGCGCTGCTCGAAGCCGCTGGTATTCCGCGCCAGCTCCCGAGCGGTGGCGCCGATCCGGGGCTGCTGGCCGTTAGCGGGCAGGACAACGCGACCGTCGCCAAAGCCTTCATCGCGGCGATCGCGCGGCACCGGCACTTCGAGCGGCAGATGGACCCGCCGCCGGTGTAATTCTCTTATTGAGCGCAGGCATACACGTTGCATTAACTCACAAAGCAAGCCCCGCCGAACGCGGGCCTAATGAGTGTTAGAGGAGAAAATCATGGCAGCCAAGAAATCAGGGTCAAAGCGACCTTCCAGTGCAAGAAAGGCCACCAAATCAGCGCCGCGCAAATCAACCGCAACCGGCAAGACCAGCAAGAACGAGGCGATTGCCCAGCTCACCGCTGATCACGCGCGCGTGAAGAAATTGTTCAAGCAGTACGAGCGACTCGCCAAGGCAGACGCGCCTGATAAACAGAAGCAGGAATTGGCGACAATGATCTGCACCGAACTCACCGCCCATGCGACCGCGGAAGAAGAGATTTTTTACCCAGCTGCGCGCGCCGCGATCGACAAAGTAGAACTCGTCGACGAAGCCGACATCGAGCATGCGAGCGCCAAGGATTTGATCGCGCAAATCGAAGGGTCATCGCCATCGGATGATCACTATGACGCCAAGGTCAAGGTGCTCGGTGAGTACATCGACCATCACGTGCAGGAAGAAGAAAACGAGATGTTCCCGAAGGTGCGTCGGGCGAAGGTCGACACCCTCGCGCTGGGTGAACAGATCGCTGCACGCAAGGAAGAAATCAAGCAGCAGAAGACCGCTCCCAAGAGCGGCTCGCGCC
>JACCZX010000454.1 GCA_013695705.1 Burkholderiaceae bacterium
TCTACATCGATGGCCAACTGGTCCGCGAATTCAGTTTCGATATCGAAAAAGGTCCGGATGATCAGCGCGGGAATCGCCGCGGCCCAAATCGGAGCGATTCGAAGTCCACGACGTAGCGGCGACCCGCACCGCTCCGCGCGGCGGCTTTCAAGCGCGTTTGTTGCCCGAGCGATGCTCGGCAGTCGCCTTCAGCGGATCCCACTCTGCGTCTTCTGACCGACTTGGCGGCTGCGTTTTGCGTTGGACACTATCGGTCACATTGGGTGCATCGACGGGCCGCGGACCGGTAACACTGTCGACTTCACCAGCGGGGCTTTTACTTTTCACCCTCGCCCGCTCATCCTCGCGCATCGCATCGGCCGCGCCCTCAATTGGCGCCGCCAGTGTGGCGACCCATCCCTGAATCGCCTCGCTGTCGTCGTCGACCCCTGGAAGTTTCGAACGATGCGTGTCGCGCGCGACATTTGCGTTATCAACCGCCTGACGCTGACTGATCTCGCGCTCGCTGGGTTGGCGTGAGCTGGAATCATCTTTCGCGCGTGTCATTGAAGCCTCCCGAAGATCGATCGTTGAAATTCCTAGATGGCAACGTATGTGCCCGGCGCGAAGCTAGCGGCACGCGTTCTCCCACACTTTTTGCAGCCGCTTGACGCTAACAGGCATTGGCGTTCTCAACTCCTGTGCGAATAGCGACACCCGCAGCTCCTCAAGCAACCAGCGAAATTCATCGAGTCGTGGATCATCGACACCTTTGCGAGCGGCGCAAGCGCGTTGCCACGGCAACTGCAGCGCTGCCACCCCGCGCATTCGCGCTGCGTCACGCACCGGGTCACTTCTGATCTTATCGATGCGCGATTCGATCGCCTTTAGATAGCGCGGAAACTGAACCAGCTCGAACGCCGGCGTCTGCACGATGAAGCGGGCGGAGAAAAGCCGCAGCAGCTGCTGTTCGATATCCTCGATGGCACTCGGAAACGCTTTAAGCGCCTGCAGCCTGCGCGGAAGCACCGCCGCATGTTCGACGATCGTAGTGACCAGACGCGCAATTTCCTGCGCAATCAAGCTGATGCGTCCGCGTGCATCGTTCTGGCGTGTGACAAAGCCGACTCGATCAGTGGGCCACGGAAGTATCAGGCAGGAGCGGTCAAGCGCAGCCGTCACGACCTGCTCACGTAAATCCTCGAAACTTGGAAATCCGGCAGACACCGCATTGATCGTCGACGCCCGCACCTGAACCATCTGCAAACCGGACAGGCTTTTTTCCAAAAACTTAACCTGTTCCCTCAATTGCAGGCGAAATAGCCGGCGCAATCCTGCTCGGTGCTGCGCTAGTGCCAAATCCGGTGTATCGAACACTTCGATCGAACAATGCGACACCTCGTCGATCAGCGCGGGATACCCCATCAGCGAATGCCCTGAACGCCGAATTTCCAGCAGTTCGGGCAACTCACCAAAATCCCAATCGATGATTTGATCAGGCAAACGTTCGACTACTTTGGGGTCTGCACCGGCAGCGCGCTGGAACGTCGCTCGAGCCTGGTTGCCGAGCTCCGATTTCAATTGCGCCAGGTTGCGGCCCATCGCCAGCTGACGAGCATGTTCATCGACAACCTTGAAATTCATCGTCAGATGTGCCGGCAAAGATTCGCGTTTGAAATCCGTCGGCAACGTAACAACACCGCGCTCGCGACGGATGTCCACCATCAGCGCATCGATCAGCGACCCTTGTGCATGCGGCGGCGAGCGTTCGACAAAGTCGGCTGCGTAGACCGGCACCGGCACGAGGTGACGACGCAACTTCTGCGGCAACGATTTGAGCAGCAGATGTACTTTCTCCTTCAACATGCCGGGCACCATCCACTCGCACTGCTCAACGTTGATCTGGTTCAGAGCGATCAGCGGCACCGTCATGGTGACGCCATCGCGCGCGCTGCCCGGCTCGAAGTGATAGTCAAGCGCCATTCGCAGTTCGGCGTCGGCGCTGCCGCGCAAAATCATCTGCTTCGGGAACAGATCGGTAGTCACGCCAGCCGCCTCGTGCCGCATCAACTCGTCGCGCGACAAAAACAATAAGTTCGGCTCGCTGCGCTCAGCATCGGCACGCCAGCGTTCGAAGTCTTGCCCGCTGCTGACGTAGGCGGGAATCAGGCGGTCATAAAAAGCAACGATCAGCTCATCATCCACCAGCACATCAAGCCGCCGAGCTCTGTGCTCGAGCTCTCGAATCTGGCGAATCAGTCGCAGGTTGTGCGACAAAAACGGCGCGCGCGTTTCATATTCGCCACCCACCAGCGCTTCGCGGATAAAAATATCGCGCGCCAAAACCGGGTCGAGCGGCGCGAACGCCACTCGCCGTTGGGCATAGACGACCAATCCGTACAGCGTGGCACGCTCGAACGCAACGACCTCGGCGCGCTTTTTTTCCCAATGCGGATCGCCGTGGCTTTTCTTCAGCAGATGAGCGGCCACCCGTTCGAGCCACGCGGGCTCGATCGTCGCGATCGTTCGCGCAAAAAGCCGCGAGGTTTCAACAAGCTCCGCTGCGACCACCCAACGACCCGCCTTTTTTACGAGCGCCGAGCCGGGCCAGACGAAAAACTTTATGCCTCGCGCGCCGGCATACGGCGGTTCGCCGCGCGCAGCTTCGACGGTGCGCTGCCCCACGTTGCCGAGCAGTCCGGCCAGCAACGCAACGTGCACTTGCTCGAATGTCGCCGCTGTCGGATTGATGCGCCAGCCATGCTCGCCGACGATCGTTGCGAGTTGCGTATGAACGTCGATCCACTCGCGTACACGGCGTGGGCTAATAAACTGACTCTTGAGCTCGTCGGCCAACTTACGATTGGATTTCTTGTGGTCGATTTTTTCCTGCACGAACATCCACAACCTGATCAACGACAAAAAATCGCTTTTTTCGTCGATGAAGCGGCGATGCGCGTTGTCAGCTGCGTCCTGTGCTCCCAGCGGGCGCTCCCGCGCATCCTGCACCGACAGTGCCGCGGCAATGACAAGGAGTTCGCTTAAGCAATGTTGCTCGCGCGCGGCCAGCAGCATGCGCCCCACGCGCGGATCGAGCGGTAACTTCGCAAGCTCCCGCCCGACAGTGGTCAGCTCGTTTCGATCATCGACTGCGTTGAGCTCGGCCAGCAGCTGGTAGCCATCAGAGATGGCGCGGCCGGGGGGCGGCTCGACGAAAGGAAATTGCGCAACGTCTCCGAGCCCGAGCGACTTCATGCGCAAAATAACGCCGGCCAGCGACGAGCGTTGAACTTCGGGGTCCGTAAATGGTGTGCGACGTGCGTGGTCGACTTCGCTGTAGAGCCGGATGCAGACGCCGTCGGCAACCCGCCCGCACCGGCCGGCTCGCTGATTCGCTGCCGCCTGCGATATACGCTCGATTTGCAGCTGCTCCACTTTGTTGCGATAGGAATAGCGCTTGACGCGCGCCAGTCCGGAATCGACCACGTAGCGCACGCCGGGCACAGTCAGCGACGTCTCCGCAACGTTGGTGGCAAGCACGATGCGGCGCATGCTTGTCGACGCCTTGAACACGCGTTCCTGTTCGGCGACCGAAAGCCGCGCGAACAACGGCAAGACCTCTGTACCCGACGGATGATGTTTGCGCAGTGCCTCGGCCGCCTCGCGAATTTCGCGCTCACCAGGCAGGAACACCAGCACGTCGCCGCGTCCGACGCCGGCCAGTTCGTCGACTGCCGCGACGATCGCCTCCATCAACGTACGGTCATCGACATCGTCGCCATCGTTGACGGTCACGAGCGGCCGATAGCGCAATTCGACCGGATACAACCGTCCTGAGACTTCGATGACCGGTGCGGGTCCGGTTGCACCGGCAAAATGCTGAGCAAAGCGTTGCGCATCGATCGTTGCCGATGTGATGATGACTTTCAACTCCGGCCGCCGGGGCAACAGCTGCTTGATGTAGCCAAGCAGAAAGTCGATATTCAGCGAGCGCTCGTGCGCTTCATCGATGATCAGAGTGTCATACGCGCGCAGCGTGGGGTCGCCCTGCGTTTCGGCCAGCAAAATCCCGTCGGTCATCAACTTGATCGATGCGCCGGGTCGCGTTTGGTCGGTGAATCTCACCTTGTAGCCAACCAGTTCACCGGGCGCGCTGCCGAGCTCCTGCGCAATGCGCTTGGCGATGCTCGCGGCGGCGATGCGGCGCGGCTGCGTATGCCCAATCAAACCCGCACTCCCGCGTCCCAGTTGCAGGCAAATCTTCGGCAACTGCGTGGTTTTGCCCGACCCCGTTTCGCCGCTGACGATAATCACCTGATGCAATTCGATGGCGCGCGCAATCTCGTCGCGCGCGCCGGAGACGGGAAGATCCGCGGGAAATGTAATGACCGGCAGCGGAGAACGACGACGGGCGGGCCGAAGCCCCGTGGCGTTGTCTTCAGAATTTTGCTGCATCGGTTCGCGGCGCGATCAGCGCGGCGGTGTCATGGGACCACCTTAAGCCCTAACAATCAGGTGCGCCATCGCGCCACCCGCTAACTGATAAGTATACTTTTGCAATGAACGACGCCGTCGCTGCTGCCCCGATTACGTCGGTGGATATCACCGCCAGCGAGCACGCGCGCTTTGTCACGTGGCTGCGTGACGTTGCACCCTATGTCCACGCGCATCGCGGCCGCACATTCGTCGTCGGATTCGCCGGTGGTCTGATTGAGGCGGGTGCACTGGTTGCTCTGGTGCAGGATCTGTCGCTGCTCAACGCGATGGGCATTCGTTTGCTGATCGTGCACGGATCGCGCCCGCAGGTGCAGGCGCAGCTTGCATTAAAAGGGGTTGAGTCCCGATTCGCAAATGATGTGCGCATCACCGATGCGCCGGCACTTGAATGCGCCAAGGAGGCGTCAGGCGAGATTCGGCTGGACATCGAGGCGGCGTTCTCGCAGGGCTTGCCGTCGACTCCGATGGCGCACTCCAAGGTCCGCGTGGTCAGCGGCAATTTCGTCACCGCGCGCCCGCTCGGTGTCATCGACGGCGTCGATTATCAGTTGACCGGAGTGGTGCGCAAGGTCGATGCAGACGCGCTGCGCGTGACGCTGTCCAACGGCGCGATTGTTTTGCTTTCGCCACTTGGATTCTCGCCAACCGGCGAAGCGTTCAATTTGACGATGGAAGACACTGCGTGTGCAGTCGCGACTGCGGTCAAGGCAGACAAGTTTATTTTGCTGACGGAGACTGACGGCGTACGTGGCGCCGACGGCGAATTGCGTAGCGAGTTGACAGTGCAAGCGGCCGAATCACTGCTCGCCTCGGACCAGGTCAAGCCCGATGCCGCGTTCAATCTGCGCTACGCGATCAAGGCGTGCCGGGGCGGCGTCGAACGCGCGCACATCTTGTCGTACGCGCTCGACGGAGGCGTATTGGCCGAGCTTTTCACTCATCGGGGCGTCGGAACGATGGTAGCGTCCGAAGACCTGGAGCAGCTGCGCGATGCAACGGCCGACGACGTCGGCGGCATCATCAAGCTGATCGAGCCACTGGAAGCCGACGGCACGCTGGTCAAGCGGCCGCGTGAGTTGATCGAACGCGAAATCGATCGTTTCATGGTGCTCGAGCACGACGGTTTTATCTTCGGGTGTGCGGCGCTGTATCCGTTTCCGCGCGAGCAGGTGGCAGAGCTCGCGTGTTTGACAGTACATCCCAACTATCAGGCATTTGGCGACGGCGAGCGGCTGATGAAGCGGATCGAAGCGCGCGCAAAGGCAGCCGGCATCGATAAGCTATTCGTTTTGACCACGCGCACGGCGCACTTTTTCATTAAGCGCGGATACCGTCCGGCGACGGTCGACGACCTGCCGCACGCGCGGCAGAACATGTACAACTGGCAGCGCCGTTCGCAGGTGCTGCTAAAGCAGCTTTAGGAGCAAGCATGGCAAGAATGGTGAATTGCGTGAAGCTCGGTCGCGAAGCGGAAGGTCTCGACTTTCCGCCGGTCCCGGGTGGCCTCGGCAAGCGACTGTGGGAAAACGTATCGAAAGAAGCGTGGGCCGGATGGTTGAAGCATCAGACGATGCTGGTCAACGAAAACCGGCTGAACCTGGCGGATACGAAAGCGCGGAAGTATTTGCTGACGCAAATGGAGAATCATTTTTTTGGCGAAGGCGCCGATGTTGCGCAGGGATACGTACCGCCGAGCGCATAAAACGAAGAGACATGGCAGGGGCGCAAGCGTTTGGCGTAGCGGCGCTGCCTGAGTCGTCGGTCGCTCCGCGACTGCTCTGCGGTACTCGCGCCAGCGGCGGGCCTGTGAACTCGCTCGCTACGCTCTCTCAA
>JACCZX010000332.1 GCA_013695705.1 Burkholderiaceae bacterium
GTACATGGCTTTGTCGGCACCCTTGACGAGTTCGTCAGCGGTAAGTCCATTTGCCGGATAAAGTGCAATCCCGATGCTGACCTTCACGCTCAGCGCTGACACCTCGCTCCCCGTGACTGCGCACGGCTCGCTCAGCGTATGACAGATCTTTTGCGCGACCATCGCGGCGTCGTCTTTCTTCTTCAACTCGCCCAACACGTATAGGAACTCATCGCCACCGTAGCGGCTCACCGTGTCATCTTCGCGCGTGATGCTCTTGAGTCTGCGGGCGATCGTCTGCAGGATTTGGTCACCCACCGCATGCCCGTGCGTGTCGTTGATACCCTTGAAGTAGTCAACGTCGATGAACATCACAGCCAGAGACCAGTTGTGGCGCTTGGCCTGCGCCAGCCCGTGCTCGAGCCGGTCTTCAAACAGCATCCGGTTTGGAAGTTCGGTCAATGGATCATGAAGGGCGGCATGGCGCGCGGACTGTTCTTGTGCTTTGGCCGCGTCCAGCTCATCCTCGAGGACTTCCCGCTCGCCAACGTTTTCCTTTAAAGCCTGGTTCACATCGGCCAATTCCTCGGCGCAGTCCTGAACCTTGCCTTCGATTGTTTCGCTCTTTTGCAGCGCCCCCTCAACGACGGCGTGAGTTTTTTGCTTGTCCAGCCCGTGCTTTAGCACCGAATTCACGGAAGAAAGCTCCTCGGCGCAATCTTCGACTACCTCCTTAATACGCTCACTTTTTTCCGCCACGACGCTCAATGGCTGTACTGGTCCTTTGCGAGTGACACGCTGGGCGGCGGGAGAGGGCATCAGAGCTCCTTTGCAGAAGAGGCGCATGTTACTTTTACGCAGCGTTAACTTGCTGCGCATAACCGTCACCGTTGCCCCGATTTGACTGGTGTTTCCGGCCGTTATTAGACCAGTGCGACCGTGCAACGGCTGAAGAAGCCTTCCGCAGCGGCTCAGTTTCCGACGCGCGAACTATGTCGAGCGGCTAAATGCAAAACTTTGGTTCCAAGTCACTGCAGACTTATCCTTCAAGTCTTATAGGCTCTTCGAGTCTTCAAGCGCGCGGGATCGATCATCTGGCTGGCCGCTCCGGTGCGATTGCGATCGGTGTAACAGTGTGACGGCCGCTCGCAGTGAGCAGCACGGCGTCCGGCGTCACTTGCACCGAGGTCACTTGTGACGGTGCCGGCAAAGCAGACAAATCAACCAGCGGATTGATCAGCTTCTCGAGAACGATGGCGGGAATCGTGCCGATCGGATAGCCGGCCACACGCAAATCTGCGATTTCCATTATCAGATTCCCATCGCTCACTACCAGTCTGCCGCGTACCTTGGCGCGGGCGAATCTGGGGAGGGTGAATCCGGCGACCGCGAACTGCGCCTCCACCGTCATTTCGTACGGTGGCTGCAGTGCGACGGTAACGTTTTCCAAACCCGGTTTTGCATCCAGAAAGGCGGCAACATCAGACGGCAGGACACGCACGTTCGCATCTGCTGCACGCAGGCTGAGCAGCCGCTTCTCCTTGCCGTCGACGACGACATCGGCCATCGTCACTTCAATCCGATCCAGGACCGGGGATCCCTCGCGGGCGACCCGGTCACCCCGCCGCGCGCACCCGTCTCAGATCCGTGTTTTCGCCGTTTACGCGCGCGCCTTCAACATTGACTTCGTAACGCGCGGCTGGGCCCATCACGCGCGGCAACTCGGCGCCGATAATTTGTTCGACGCGCGAATCCATCATCGATGCGCAACTGCCGAGCCATAGCGTGCCGCAAAGCAAGCCCGCGCGGGACAGCAACGCCACGAGCTTCATCTGACCCAACTTCGGCGGCGCGGCACTGCCGTCGACACCGTCCGCGCGCGCAATTTCTTCCAAAGAAAACCTGCAATGGCGGCGAAAATCAATTTTTTCATATCGACCCCGGTATTCACTGCGCTGCGATATGTCGTTCGTGGACATTAGAAAGCGTTCCGCTACTTTTCTGACGCTTTGTGAATGTCGTCAACCCACTGCACGTTTTCCGGCTGCTCCGCCACCGGGATGTCGAGGTTGACGACAACGGGCTCCTGCCCGCTTCGCACGAGAACGCATGACAACGGCTCGTCGTTGCTTGCGTTGATTTCCTGATGTGGCACAAAAGGCGGTACGAAGATGAAGTCGCCCGGGCCCGCTTCGGCAACGAATTCGAGGCGCTCACCCCACCGCATGCGAGCGCGTCCGCTGACAACATAGATCACGCTTTCGACCGGCCCGTGATGGTGGGCGCCGGTCTTCGCATTTGGGTGAATAACCACTGTTCCTGCCCAAAGTTTTTCAGCCCCGGCGCGCGCGTAGTTAATCGCGGCAGCGCGGCTCATGCCAGCTGTTTGCGGCGTGTTGCTATCGAGTGCGTGACCATGCACTACCCGTACGCCGTGGTGGCGCCATTTGGATTCAGAGGAAGTTTCCATGGCTAACGGAAGTTGTAGAGCTCAGTAGCATTGTCGACCAAAATTTTCCTGCGCGTTGCCTCATCGGGCGCCCAGTCCAGCAACAGATCGATCAGATCCGCGTCGTCCGGAATGCTGTCCCTAGGCGCTGACGGATGCGGCCAGTTGCTGGCCCAAAGCATGCGATCGGGCGCGTGCTTGACCAGTGCGCGCGCGAGGCGGCTGACATCGTCATATTTCGGGGCGCCGGTTTTCGACGTGTCTTTTGAAGTCTCATAGGGCGCGGAGAGTTTTACCCAGCAGCGACCAGTGTCGAGCAGGCGCAGCAGCGATTTGAATGACTCGTGCTCAGGGGTGACGGGTTCCAGATATTTCCCGACGTGATCGATCACGAATCTGCCCGGGAGTTTCTTGATTGTGTCTTCCCATTGCGGCAGCTCGCGGCCGTCGAGTTGAATGTTCGCGTGCCAGCCGAAGGGATGCACCCGCGTCATCACTTCGTGCATGCGATCGAAGCCGACCGCGCCCCACGGAAGTTGAAAGATCCGCTGCGCGATGATGCCGCCCTCGGTTAGCCACGCGATATCGGCATCGGACACGCCTGGCTGGACGACGCCCACGCCCTTGGCACCGGGCCCGAGCGCGCTGATCGCGCCGAGCGTGACGCGATTGTCGTCCTGGTAAGCGTTGGGCTGCACGATGATCACGCGCGACAGGCCGAGGCGCTGCTGCACCTCGCGATACTGTTCCGCTCTGTAGTCGCCAGGCAACGGCGGGCCGCCCGCCGCGGGCGGGACCTCAGCGTGATAAAGGTGCATGTGCGTGTCGGTCGCGCCGGCCGGTACCGCCACTCTGGGTTTGCGTGCAATCATTTTTTTCCTTTCTTTCCCGGCAGCGGCGCGGGGTTCGGAACGGCTTCGGCCACAGTGAAAATCCCGCCCTGATACAGCTCCGCCGTGGGGTCGCCGCCCGATTTCTCGCGCGCGATCACTTCTTTAGCAAAGCGCTCGGAGTCGTCCTGCGGTCTGTAGCCGAGCCGATGCGCGTTCGAGTTGTCGTACCAGCTGCGCTTGTTGCGCGACACGCCGTAGACAATTTCAAAATGGATCTTCGGATGCTCGATGCCAATGGTGACAAGCTGCGCCAGATCGCGCGGCGAGAACCAGATCGACAGGCGTCGATTGTCGAGCGGCATGGGGTTCACGTTTCCAAGGCGCATGCAGAACACTTGCATGGCGTACTTGTCTGCGTACAAACTTCCGAGCGCCTCGCCGAAGACCTTCGAGACGCCGTAGCGGCCGTCGGGTTTCGGGTAGACGCGGTGGTCGATCGTCTCGTCGCGCCGGTAGAAGCCGGTCGCATGATTCGAG
The DNA here is from genome assembly GCA_013695705.1 of Burkholderiaceae bacterium. GTDB lineage: Bacteria > Pseudomonadota > Gammaproteobacteria > Burkholderiales > Burkholderiaceae_F > JACCZX01. Next base: position 3,799 of record JACCZX010000332.1, read on the forward strand.
GTCGGAAAGATGATCCGCTTGACGCCGTTCCTGTGCGCGGCCTCGAACACGTTGTAGCAGCCGATTATGTTGGCGTTGAGGATCGCATCCCATGGCCCCTCGACCGAGTAACCGCCCAAGTGCACGACCGCGTCGACATTCTTCGTGATGCGAAGGGCATCGGAGAATTTTGAGATATCCGCGCGTACGAATTGTTCTTCCTTGTTGATTTTTTTCAACGAGCGAAGATCAGAGACTTTCAGCAAATACTTGCCCGCCAATTCGCGTCGTAGATGCGTTCCGACGTCACCAGCGGCGCCGGTGATAAGGATGGTCTTCATGAATTGACTTTCATGTTCGGCTCCTTCACGGTGATGCGCCACAGCGTGCGCGCATCCGCTGGATCGATCAGCGTGGCTGAATGCAACAGTGACGCGTTGTCCCAGATCACCAGATCGCCGACGCGGTACTTGAGCCGATAAAGATACTTCGGTTGCGTCGCGTGCGCCTTCAGCTCGTCAAGCAGCGCGACCGCCTCGTCGCTGGGCATGCCTTCAATGCCGAACGAGCTGCCCGACACCGCGTACAGCGCCTTGCGTCCGGTCACCGGGTGCGGGCGCACGAGCGGATGCCTGACCCAGTTCATTCTGTTTTTCTGCTCGTCGGTTAGCACCGAGGCGACTGTGCGCGATGCTTCGTTCAGGTCGTCGCGGTTGCCGTAGTGGTGCAGGCCGATCAAATTCTTGATGTACTTCTTCATCGCCGCTCTGAGGTCGTCGTAGGCCGCGTACTGGTTGGCGAACAGCGTATCGCCGCCGACCTTCGGCACGACGATCGAGTAGAGCATCGTGCCGCGTGCGGGAACATCAAGATACGAGTAGTCGGTATGGAAGTAGGTGCCGGCGTCGGCAAGTCCTGTCGGCGCGCCATTTTTCATCACGTTCGAAAGGATCAGGATGTCGCTGCACGCCGGATGGTGAAACTGGTCGATGACGTGCGGCTCGGGTGGACCGAAGCGCCGCGCGAACGCGTGGAATTGTGCGGGCGTCAGGCGCTGATCACGGAAGACCAGAATCTGGCCAGCGAAGAAAGCATCCTTGATTTCTGTAAATGCGGCATCGCTGAGCAACGCGGCGAGGTCCACGCCGCTCGCCTCCACGCCAAAGTTCTCATGCAGTTTTGTTAGCGCGAGCATTAAAGCCCGCTTGCGAGGAAGCCCCCGTCGACTGCGATGGTTGCCCCGGTCGTATAGCCCGCCGCCGGCGATGCGAGATACACCGCCGCGC
>JACCZX010000345.1 GCA_013695705.1 Burkholderiaceae bacterium
ACTTCACCGCCAGCGGCGACACATAAGTTCAGCAGCAAGCCGCCGAGCCCCGCAGTCTCGCGCCTTCTGCCTTTCCAGGCCCGCGCCCCTCCCGTAGTTCTCTCCTGACAATTCATTGCAAATGGACCGTCGCCTAGCCGCGACGGCCTCGCGCATTTCGCATTGACGACGCTTTAGCGTCAAGTCGCACGGCTCGCCCGCGCGGCATTCGGAGAGAAACATGCATTTCAGACCCACGCCGCTCGTCCTGGCACTCGCAGCGGCCTTGTCACACAACGCGCTGGCTCAGACACAGACTACACAGCAGCCTACGGCGAGTTCCTCGGTACAGAAACTGTCACCGGTATTCGTCACCGGCTCACCGCTAGGTTCGAATCTGTTTGAACTGGCCGATCCGGTTAACGTGCTGCAAGGGCGCGGCCTGCTGTTGAAACAGCAGCCAACCCTCGGGGCCACGCTCGAGCAGGAGGTTGGCGTCAGCGCTACTAACTTTGGCCCCAATGCGAGTCGCCCAGTCATTCGCGGCCTCGGCGGCTTCGATATTCGGGTACTCAATAACGGCATCGGACTGCTCGACGCCTCGTCAGCCAGTCCGGATCACGCGCTCGCGGTCTCCCCGTTCGCAGTCGAGCGCATCGAGATCGTGCGCGGACCCGCGACCGTGATGTACGGCGGCAGCGCGATCGGCGGAGTGGTCAACACGATCGACAGCCGCATCGCGCAGCGGCCGCTCGATGGGCGCTTCGGTGGGGCTGCGAGCTATCTCTTCGATTCCAAAAACAACCTCAGTGCCGGCGGTGCGCGGATCGATGGCGGCACCGATCGCTTCGCCCTGCATGCAGACGCCTATGCGGGCCGCAATGGCGATCTGAAGATTCCTGGCAGCGCGTGGACACCTGACGTGCAAGCGATACGCGGCGCACCCGGTCCGCACGGAACGCTGCCGAACAGTCAAGGCGACTCGCAGTCGTACGGAGTGGGAGCGACGACATTCTTCGACAATCGCGGCTACGCCGGGATTTCCTACAGCAAGTTCAACACGAACTACGGCACCGTGGCCGAGCCCAATGTGACTATCGAACTCAAGCAGCAGGCCTGGAATTTTGCGGGTGAACTGCGCGACACCGTGCCCGGATTCAACGCGCTGCGGCTCAAGTATGGCTATAACGACTACGAGCACACCGAGTTCGAAGGCAGCGAGGCCGGTACGATGTTCGAGTCAAAAGGATGGAATCTTCGCCTCGAGGGCTTGCACCGAAAGCTCGGCCCTTTTGAAGGCGCGATCGGGCTGGAAATGGCGCAGGTTGATTTCTCTGCCCTCGGTGCTGAAGCGTTCGTGCCGTCGACCACCACCAAGAACATCGCCGGCTTCATCTACGAGGAGATGCGCCAAGACGCCTGGAAGTTCTCGCTGGGTGCACGGATCGAAAACTCGAAAATCGACGCCGAAGAATTCATCGGCGCCGGTTTGCCTGCGGATTCGGTTAGCTTCACTCCCTGGAGCGGTGCGTTCGGAACCTTCTATTCTTTCAACAAGGAATGGGGCTTGGGCGCCAACGTGCAGTACACGCAGCGCGCCCCGTCGTCGCAGGAACTCTTTGCCGACGGCCCGCATATCGCCACCAATCAATTCGAGGTCGGCAACCGCGCACTGAACAAAATCACTTCAACCTCGATCGACCTGACGCTCAAGCAACAGGGCAAGTTTTTCACCAGCACCGTCGGTGCGTTTTATTCCAACTTCTCGAACTTCGTGGGGCTGTTTCCGACCGACATCTTTCGCAACCCCGAAGATCGGGCCGTAGCTCCAGGCCCGCAGCCCTACATCGATCCGACTACCGGCGAAGAAGTAGAGCCGATCCAACAGTTCAACTATGCCCAGGTTCGAGCTCGCTTCTATGGATTCGAGGCGCAGCTAGGTTTCCCGATTTGGAAGGAGGGTGTCAATCTGGTCTCGATGAAACTGCAGGCCGACTACGTAAAGGCAACCGACCGCAGCAATGGTCAGCCGCTGCCTTTCATTCCGCCACTCCGAGTGGGCGCCTCGTTCACGTATGAGCGTGAAGCATTGACGGCCACACTCGGTGCGCTGTTCGCATCGAGCCAGGATCGCGTACCTCAGTTTCAGACCACGACACCGCGCTACACAAACCTGTTCCTGAATGCTTCGTATCGCTTCACTTTCGGCGCCGTAACTGAACTCGAGGCGTTCGTGCAGGGGACCAACCTGCTCGACGAAACGATCCGCTACAGCACATCGAGCCTGAAGGACATTGCTCCGGCCGGGAGACGGGCGGTGATGGCTGGTGTGCGGGGCGCGTTCTAGCCGCATGCTCGTGGTTCGCTCAGTTTCGCATCGCTATGCCAGTACGCCGGTATTGGCAGTCACGGACTTCGAGCTCGCGCGCGACGAGCACTGCGCGCTGGTCGGCGCCAGCGGTAGTGGCAAAACCACGTTGCTGCACATTTTGGCTGGCATCCTCCGTCCAACTTCCGGCGAAGTGACTCTTGACGGAGAGGTGCTCTATTCATCCATCGGACACGACGATCGCTGGCGTGCGCGGCAAATTGGCGTCGTTCCTCAAAAGCTGCACTTGCTGACAAGTCTGAACGCGCTCGATAACGTACGCCTCGCACAATATTTAGTTGGCAGTTCCGCGCACACCGAAGCGCTCATGTTGTTGACCGATCTCGGCCTAAAAGAGCGCTTGCATGCACGGCCAGAAAATTTGAGCGTGGGTGAACAGCAGCGCGTCGCCATTGCCCGCGCGATCGTCAACAAACCGCGCCTGCTGCTTGCCGACGAGCCAACGTCCAGCCTCGATGATCACAATGCCGAGCAAGCAATCAAGTTGTTGTTCGAAGCAGCGCGTAGGACGGGCGCGCTGCTGGTCGTCGCGACGCACGATGCAAGGATTCGCGAACGCTTTGCACGCCAAGTGAATTTGACAAGGGCGCCGTCATGAACGCTTGGAGACTTGCCATTGCACAGCTTTTGCGCAAACCACTGCAAACAGCCCTCGCCGTAATGCTGCTCGCTCTTGGCATCGCCACTTTGGTTTTTGTCGTCCTTGTTCAAGGACAGTTGTCACGACAGCTCACGCGCGATGCACAAGGTATCGACCTCGTTGTCGGCGCCAAGGGCTCGCCATTGCAATTGATTCTTTCGGCCGTTTATCACATCGACGTTCCGACCGGCAATGTTGCGCTTGCTGCCATGGATCAACTACGCGCCAATCGGTTGATCGCTCAGGTGATCCCGGTCTCAATGGGCGATAGTTACCGAGGATTTCGCATCGTCGGTACGGAGCCGGCGTTGATAGAACACTATCGTGGTCGCCTCGCCTTCGGCGCGCTCTGGACTGCGCCGATGCAGGCGGTGCTCGGTGCCGAAGTCGCGCGCACCACCGGACTCTCGGTTGAATCGACGTTTGCTGGGTCCCATGGCCTGACCGAAGGCGGCGCGGCGCACGAAGAGTCGATGTACCGCGTGGTCGGTGTTTTGATGCCGACCGGCACGGTGCTGGATCGTCTTGTGATCACCGACAAAGCGAGCATCTGGCGAGCACACGAAGGTGAACCGGCAGACGCCGACGAGCGCGCAATTTTGGAAGCCGAGCGCGAAGTGACGGCACTGCTGGTGCGCTATGCATCGCAGCTGGCAGCGGCGATCGTGCCACGACAGGTAAATGCTGAAAGCCGATTGATGGCAGCATCGCCTGCCAGCGAATTGGCGCGGCTGTTCGCATTGGTCGGCGTTGGCATCAACACCATGCGTGTGTTCGCCGCAGTTCTGATTGCATCGTCCGTACTCGCCCTTTTTGTCACGCTCTACAACGCACTCGAGGAGCGACGCTACGATATTGCGATCATGCGATTGTTCGGCGCCAGCCGCGGTCGCATCGGTGGACTGATGCTGTTGGAAGCGTGGCTCCTCGCGTTGACTGCAATTGTTGTCGGTTTGCTGGTGGGGCTGGCCGCCGTGGCGGTCGTTGCATACTGGCTGACTCAGGCCCGAGCGTTTTCGGTGACGGCGCATGTCACACCGGATTTGCTCTGGATCGGTATCGTTGCGCTTCTTGTCGCGACCATCGCTGCGCTGTTGCCCGCTTGGCGCGCCGGCCGGATGGACGTGGCGCAAACACTTGCCAAAGGG
>JACCZX010000358.1 GCA_013695705.1 Burkholderiaceae bacterium
AAACAAGGGCTCGCTTGGCCGCAAGCACTTTGTTCCACAGAACGAGACGGCGCGGTTGCGTAGGCGGAACGTGTGGGCTAGGCTGCGCCGATGAGCAACGTGATTGCGGTTCTGACCGACAACGCGCGCCGCGAAGCGGCGCTGGAAAATTCGTCGAGCCTCAAGGCGTTCGGAGTACTCGAAGCCGTGGTCGGTGCCCGGGTGCCCGTGACTTTGGCGGAGCTGATGCTGGTCACCGGCATGCCAAAGCCAAGCCTGCATCGTACGCTGGCGCTGTTCGAGGAAGCGGGGCTGATCAGCCGCGAGCCCACCGGCCGTGCCTACATTCCTGGCTTGCGCCTGACGCGATTCGGGTTCGAGGTCTTGCAGCACGACGCCGTAGCCGCGGTGCGCCGCACCGTGCTTCGGAAACTTGTCGCTGACCTAGGCGAGACATGCAATTTTTCGATACTGCGCCGCGGTGAACTTGTCTATCTCGACCGCGTTGAGGCTGACTGGCCGCTGCGATTGCACTTGCCGATCGGCACGACACTGCCACCGCACTGCACAGCCAGCGGCAAACTGTTGTTGGCGTTCAAGCCGGACGCCGAGCGTTCAGCGTTGATTGAAGCGATGCCTTTGCAGCGCTTTACCGACCGCACTATTACCGATCGACAATTGCTCGCAGCCGAGATCGATCGCATCGTCGCAAATGGTTACTCCGTCGACAACGAGGAGTACGTCGTCGGCGTCGCGTGCGTAGCGGTGCCCGTGCGCGAAGCCGATGGAACAGTCGCCGCCGCCGTCGCGATTCACGCGGCGACCGCGCGTCTGCCGTTGCCGCGCGCGCTGGAGTTTGTTCCGAGACTGAACACCGCCGCAGCTGCGATCGCGCAAACGTTTGTATGAGCTCATTTCAAAGCCGTACGAGCTCGCTGCCGCTTGGCGGGGCCGCGCGCAACGTTGCCGGTGCCCCAACGGGGGATGCGGTAGCTGCCGCCTTTCCGCGCCTGCAGACTATGATCGACAGTGCACGCAGCAAGACGCGGATCGGGCTCGTATATCCGTGCGACGCGCTGGCTTTGCAGGCTGCGCAGAATATCGTCGACCATGGCGTTGCGCGGCCGATATTGATCGGCCCGCGCGACGCCATCGCCCGCGCTGCCGACAGCGCGCAGATCGATGTACGCGAATTCGAGAGCGTCGATACACCGGCGGATCCCAGAGCGACTGCGCAATCGGCTGTGGCGCTGGCGCGCACTGGCGCAGTGGCGGCACTGATGAAGGGATCGTTGCACACGGATGAGTTGATGTCCGCGGTTGTTGAGCGCGGCGACGGGCTGCGCACCGAGACGCGCATCAGCCACGCTTTCGTGTTCGATCTTCCGCGCTATCACAAGCTTCTGACGGTCGCCGATTGCGTCGTCAACATTGCGCCGACATTGGAGATCAAACGCGACATCTTGCTTAACACATTGGTCCTGCTTCGCGCGCTGCACATCGATCATCCAAAGGTCGCCATCGTCGCTGCGGTCGAGACCGTGAATCCGCTGATCGCTGCGACCGTGGACGCGCATGCGCTTGCACAGTCTGCGTGGGACGAAGCGGTCGTTGAAGGACCGTTCGGATTTGATAACGCAATCTCCGCCGAGGCTGCGCGAATCAAGGGCATGACCTCACGGGTGGCGGGTGATCCCGATCTGCTATTAATGCCTGATCTAAACGCGGGCAATATTCTGTACAAATCGTTTATCTATATTGGCGGGGGAGAATGCGCGGGCGTCGTACTCGGTGCGCGCGTGCCTGTCGTGCTGACGTCGCGCTCCGATTCCTCGCTGGCGCGGCTGGCGTCCGTTGCACTTGCGGTGACGGCGGTGCGTGCCCAACAGGTGTCGAGGCCGATCAATGCGTAACTGGTTTTCCAAAGAGCCGTTACACGACCCGATCGCTGATCCGGCACCCGGCAGCCGGCGCGAAGTCAAGACAACCACGTGCTACATGTGCGCGTGCCGGTGCGGCATCCGCGTGCATTTGCGTGACGGCGAATTGCGCTACATCGATGGCAATCCGGAGCACCCGATCAACAAGGGCGTCATCTGCGCCAAGGGTGCCGCCGGAATCATGAAGCAGGTGTCGCCGGCTCGACTGACGCAGCCGTTGTTGCGCAAAGCCGGCGCGGCGCGTGGCACATCGGAGTTCGAACCGATCTCATGGGAGCGCGCGCTGGACATTCTGTCGGAACGCCTGGCGAAGATCCGCGCGACCGATCCAAAGAAGTTCGCGTTGTTCACCGGGCGCGACCAGATGCAGGCGCTGACGAGCCTGTTCGCGCGTCAATTCGGCACGCCGAACTATGCGGCGCACGGCGGTTTCTGTTCGGTCAACATGGCCGCCGGAATGATCTACACGATCGGTGGCAGCTTCTGGGAATTCGGCGGCCCAGACCTGGAAAGAGCCAAGCTCTTCGTGATGATCGGAACCGCCGAAGATCATCACAGCAATCCGATGAAGATTGCGATCAGCAAATTCAAGCGCGGTGGTGGCC
>JACCZX010000398.1 GCA_013695705.1 Burkholderiaceae bacterium
CAGGCGATCGCGCTGCTCGGAAATCACGATCTCCATTTGCTCGCTGTGGCCACGCAGACACACCCGCAAAAAAAAGGAGACACGCTGCACGACATTCTCGATGCACCCGATCGCGCCGAGTTGCTCGCGTGGTTACGCAGCTGTCCACTGGCACACTTCGAAGACGGTACATTGTTCGTTCACGCAGGCGTACTGCCCGCATGGACCGTCGAGCAAACACTGTCACTGGCTGACGAGGTTCATCGGTCACTAGCTGACGATGGCAATTTGTTTCTGCGCACTATGTACGGCGATGAACCGCGCCGCTGGAGTGACGACCTGACCGGGCACGATCGTTTCCGTTGCGTCGTCAACGCGCTCACGCGGCTGCGACTGGTCGAGCCCGATGGGACGATGGAGCTAAAGCACAAAGATAGTCTCGGCACCGCGCCGCGCGGCAGCATTGCCTGGTTCGACCATCCAGAGCGCGCCACGCGCGACACGCAGGTTGTTTTCGGACACTGGTCAACCGAGGGATTAGTGGTGCGATCGAACGTGATCGGGCTCGACACCGGCTGCGTGTGGGGCGGCAAGCTGACCGCATTGCGACTGAGCGATCGCGCATTGTTTCAGCGTGATTGCCCGCAACAGCAGGACCCCGGCGGCTAATCAGACCGGTCCGGTGCATCAGCCTCAAGGCCGAGCTGCTGCGCAATTGCGGCCCGCGCCGCGCGGGCAATCGCATGCCGGTCTGACAGATCAGTTCGCGCGACCGGCGGAAGCACTGTCACTTCGACCACCAATTGCCGAGCGACCAATATTCGCCCGAGCGATTCAAAAAGCCCCCTATCGCCTATGAACGCAGGCGCCGACGAACGCTCGCCCCGTTCGGTGTATTCGAGCGCGATCGGCCATATGGTGGCGCCGACTTCGATCGCGGGGGCTATCAGGTTCGAGTGAAACGGCAGCAGCTCACTGCCGTCAGTGGTCGTACCCTCTGCGAACACGACAATGGTTTCGCCCTGCTGAAGATGCTCGCTGACGGTCCGATTCATTGCAGCGACCGCGTGACGACGGCCGCGCTCGATGTACAGCGTGCCGGCGCGTGATACGAGCAAACCAAGCAACGGCCATCTGCCGATCTCTGCCTTGGCGATGAAGCGGCTCGGCAGCACCGCATTGATTGCGAAGATGTCCATCCATGACGTGTGATTGGCCAACGCAAGCCGGCCGACATTGCGTGGGTCAACGCCGTCGTGACTCAATGCAGTTGGGAGCTCGGCGCCGGCGACGGTAACGCGCGCGCCGCACAACTCGATCAGAATGTTCGACCAGGCGCGATTGATGCGATTGCGGCGGATCTGCGCGACGAACGGAAAAATGAGAACGACAATGGCAACGCCGAGCAACACGTGCGCTGAGAACACCACCGCACGCACCGGCGCGAACAGCCATCTCATTGCTAACGGCTCGCTGACTTTTCGTATTGAACGGTTTCGTGCCGAACTGCCTGGTAGCGAACCTCGCCGCCAACCAGTGTGAAACACACTCGCCCCTGCAATTCATAGCCGGCAAACGGCGTGTTCTTGCCGGCGCTGACCAGCGTTTGATCGCCGACGATCCAGTCCGCCGACGGATCGAACACCACGACATCGGCCTTCGCACCGACGCGCAGGCAACCTTTCGCCGTACCCTTGCCAAGAATGGCAGCAGGCCCGCTGGTGATCTTGCCAAGCGCCTGATGCAACGGCATCTTGTTTTCGCGGGCCCACTTGAGCGTCAGGGGTAACAGTGTCTCGAGCGCTGTCGCACCGGGCTCGGCTTCGCCAAAGGGCAAGAGCTTGTCATCATCCCCGATCGGCGCATGGTCCGAGCAGATAATGTCAATCGTGCCGTCAGCCAGGCCCGCCACTATCGCGTCACGATCACGCATGCCGCGCAGCGGCGGATCGAGACGAAAATTGGGATCGAAGTAGCCAATGTCGACGTCGATCAGGTGCACGTGATGGATGCCGACGTCGGCGGTAACAGGCAGCCCTTCGCGCTTGGCTTGCCGTACCAGCGCAATACCTTCACTCGACGACAGGCGGCAGATGTGAATCCGCGCACCGGTCGCGCGCTGCAACTCGAAGATCGTATGCAGTGCGACCGTCTCCGCGACGACCGGCACGGCGGGCAGCCCGAGGCGACTCGCCACTGCGCCGGCGGCGGCCACGCCGCTGCCGGCCAGCGTGTCTTCGACCGGTCGCAGCCAGACCGGAAGCTCGAACGTTTTCGCATACCGCATCGCCTGCAGCAGCACCGAATTGTCGTGCGGCAAACTGCGCGTCTGCATGAACGCGACGCACCCCGCTTCAGCCAGCGTCTTGAGCTCCGCCAGTGTCTCGCCTTTCAGTTCTGCTGTCAGCGCGCCCAGCGGATAAGTGCGCGCGCCTGCGGATTCGCGCGAACGTTGCCGCAACATCCGCACCAGACCCGGCTCATCCAGCGGCGGGTCGGTGTCTGGCGGGCACACCAGGCTGGTCACGCCGCCAGTTAACGCCGCCATCATCTCGATCTTCAAGGCACCCTCGTGACCGGGTTCGCGTAGACGCGCACATAGGTCGACCAGGCCCGGCGCGACAATCAGATATTTTGCATCGA
>JACCZX010000453.1 GCA_013695705.1 Burkholderiaceae bacterium
GGACGGCTATGCCGAAGATGAAGACCAAGAAAAGCGCTGCCAAGCGCTTTCAGGTTCGCGCCAGCGGATCGATCAAGCGCGGCCAGGCGGCGAAGCGCCATTTGCTGACCAAGCGCACGACGAAGAACAAGCGCCATTTGCGCGGTGCCGTCAACATGCATGAGGCAGATGTGAAGTCCGTTCGCCGCATGCTGCCGTACGCGTAGGGAGAGCCATTATGCCGAGAGTTAAACGAGGTACCACGGCGCGGGCGCGCCACAAAAAAGTGCTGGTGCAGGCGACCGGGTTCACGCTCCGCCGCAAGAACGTATTCCGCGTGGCTAAAGAAGCGGTGATGAAGGCGGGGCAATATGCCTATCGCGATCGCCGCAACAAGAAACGTGTGTTCCGCGCCTTATGGATTGCGCGCATTAACGCCGCGGTGCGCGAGCACGGGCTGAGCTACAGCGTGTTCATTAGTGGCTTGAACAAAGCCGAAATCGGACTCGATCGGAAAATTTTGGCCGATATGGCTGTGCTCGACAAGTTGGGGTTTGCGGCCGTGGTCGAAAAAGTGAAGGCCACGTTGTCCGCTTGACCGCTTTTTGCAGAAAAATTAGAACGGGGCCTGATGCGAGGCCCCGTTTTTGTTTGCGAAGATGACAAGTGATCTCGATCGGTTGGTAGAACAAGCGCGCTCAGCGTTTTCCGCGGCGGTGCAGTCCGCTGCGCTCGAGAACGAGAAAGCGCGTTTTCTCGGCAAGAGCGGTGCGATCACCGAACGTCTGAAGGCGCTGGCCGGACTGGCGCCGGAACAGAAGCGCGACGCCGGCGCACTCATCAATGCAGCCAAGGGTTCGATCGAGCGACTGCTTGCCGAGCGCCGTCAGGCTCTGGCAGAGATGCGGCTGGATCAACAGCTCGCAGCGGAGTCGATCGACGTCACTTTGCCGGGACGCGCTCGCAGCGTCGGTGCGATTCATCCGATCGCTCGCACCTGGATACGAATCGAAGAAATTTTCCGCTCGATCGGGTTCGACTTTGCCGAGGGGCCGGAGATCGAAACCGACTGGTACAACTTCACCGCGCTGAACAGTCCTGAAAATCATCCGGCGCGATCCATGCAGGACACGTTCTACGTCGACGCTCACGACGGCGAGGGGCGGCCGCTGGTCCTGCGTCCGCACACCAGCCCGATGCAGGTGCGCTACGCACGGACTCATACGCCGCCGATAAAGGTTATTGCGATTGGTCGCTGCTATCGCGTCGACAACGACGCCACGCACTCGCCGATGTTTCATCAGGTCGAAGGTTTATGGCTCGATGAGAACATAAGCTTCGCCGACCTGAAGGCCGTGTACACGAATTTTCTGCGTTGCTTTTTCGAAACCGAAGAGCTCGCTGTGCGATTTCGCCCGTCGTATTTTCCTTTCACCGAACCTTCGGCAGAGATCGACATGATGTTTACCAACGGTGCGCGCAAAGGCCGCTGGCTCGAGATTTCCGGTTCCGGACAAGTGCATCCGAACGTGGTGCGCAACTTCGGTTTTGACCCGGAAAGAATCATCGGCTTTGCATTCGGCTCGGGCCTTGAGCGTTTGGCGATGCTGCGCTACGGCGTCGACGATCTGCGCATGTTTTTCGACGGCGATTTGCGTTTTCTGAAGCAATTCGTATAACTGCCATGCAATTTTCCGAGCACTGGTTGCGCAGTTACGCCGATCCGCCGTTTTCCAGCGAGCAGTTGTCCGAGCGGCTGACGATGGCGGGGCTTGAGGTTGAAAGCAACGAGCCGGTGGCAGCGGATTTTTCCGGCGTCGTGGTGGCCTGCGTCAAGCGCGTGGAACAAGTGGCCAATGCAGACAGGCTGACGGTATGTGCAGTCGATATCGGCGCTGCCAAAACGGTATCGATTGTCTGTGGCGCGTCGAACGTAGAGGCCGGAATCAGGGTGCCGTGCGCTGTCGTGGGGGCGGTGCTTCCCGGCGGGGTTCATATCAAGGCCATGATGATGCGCGGCGTGCAATCGGACGGCATGCTGTGCTCGGCGCACGAACTTGGGTTATCCGATGACCACAGCGGCTTGCTGATTCTCGATGCCAACGCGCCGGTCGGCGCAGATCTACGCGACTACCTTGCGCTCGACGATCGCAAGCTGACGATAAAGCTGACACCCGATCGCGCCGATTGCCTGAGCGTCATCGGGATAGCGCGCGAAGTTGCTGCCATTGCCGGCGCACCATTGTTGCCAATTGGAATTGCGCCGGTGTCGCCGGTAATTGTTGACCAGCTGCCGGTGACGATCGAGGCGCCGGACCTATGCGGACGCTTTGCGGGCCGCGTGATCCGCGGTGTCGACGCTCATGCGCCGACTCCGCGTTGGATTGAGCAGCGGATCGAGCGCAGCGGTCAGCGGCCGATCTCTGCGTTGGTCGACATCTCGAACTACGTAATGCTCGAGCTTGGGCGTCCGACGCACGTGTTCGATCTAGACAAGGTGCAGGGGCCGTTGACCGTTCGCTGGGGCCGCGCGGGCGAGCAGATCGAATTGCTCAACGGGCAGACAGTGCAGGTCGACTCGTCCGTCGGCGTCATCGCCGACCAGGTGGGAGCCGCGGCACTGGCCGGCATCATGGGCGGCTCGAAAACCGCAGTGTCCCTGCAGACACGCAACGTGTACCTGGAGGCGGCGTTCTGGTGGCCCGATGCGATCCGCGGGCGCGCGCGCAAGTATAACTTCTCGACCGACGCGGCGCACCGCTTCGAGCGCGGTGTCGATTTTGCCACCAACGTTGACCACATTGAATACATCACGCAACTGATCGTCGATGTTTGCGGCGGCCAGCCCGGGCCGGTCGATGATCAGGTGATCGCGCTGCCGCCACGCACTCCGATCACGTTGCGCCTGGCGCGCTGCCAGCGCATCCTCGGCATGCCGATCAGCGCGGACCAGGTCGCGGCGGCGTTCCGTCGTATCGGTTTCATCTTCGAGCAGCGCGATCAACAATTTTTGGTCACTCCACCGACGTTCCGATTCGATCTCGAGATCGAAGAGGATCTGATCAGTGAAGTTGCGCGATTGATTGGCTACCAACACATACCGGCGCATCCGCCGCGTGTTCCCGCCGTGATGCTTGCCGAGCCGGAGGCGCAGCGCAACTCACATGACGTGCGGCGGGCTTTATCGCTGGCCGGCTATACCGAGCTGATCAACTATTCGTTCGTCGATGCCGCATCGGAGCTCGACTTCGCAGCCAACGATGCGCCGATCGCGGTGCTTAATCCGATTGCAAGCCATTTGTCCGTGATGCGCAGCACGCTGCTCGGTGGCCTGGTCGGTGCCCTGGCGTACAACGTGAATCGAAAGACGGTGCGCGCACGCATGTTCGAGATCGGCCGTGTGTATCGCCGCGATCCGCTGGTGCAGGACGGGCCGCTGCAAACGCAAGGGCTCGACCAACCGATTCGCGTAGCCGGCCTGGCGTACGGACCGAACGACGATGAACAATGGGGCACGCCGACGCGAGATTCCGATTTTTTCGATGTCAAGGGTGACGTTCAACGTCTGCTTCCGTCGGCGCAGTTTGAATCCGAGCAGCATCCCGCGCTTCATCCCGGACGCAGCGCCGCAGTGCAGGTGGGTGGCCATCGCATCGGCTTCGTCGGGCAACTGCATCCACGCCTGCAGCAACGCTACGAGCTTTCCAAGTGCCCGGTCGTGTTCGAGCTCGATCTCGCGCCACTGCTGGCCTTGCCATTGCCGCGACACGTTGCGATTTCCAGATTTCAGCCGGTGCAGCGCGACGTCTCGGTCACAGTCGGCGAGGCCATCCCGGTGCAGGCAATGCTCGACGCCGTAGACTTATTGTCGTGCACCAGCGGCCGCTTGTCGGCGCTGAGAGAGTTTCGCCTGTTCGACGTGTATCGTGCGCAGCCAAATTCAAGCAAAGTCGCCGAAGCGAGCGCTAACGTGTTGTTAAATAACGAGAAAAATCTTGCGTTCCGGATAATTCTGCAAGATACTGAACGCCCTGTCAGCGATGCTGATGCTGACTCAGCAGTTGCGGCGATTCTCGAAATTCTCGAAGAGAAATTTGCAGCACGCCTGCGTCGATAAGTGAGCATGCCAGACAACGCGCGGATGTCAGCCGAATTCAAGTTTCCCGACTCGCCAAGAGCCGCCGGCGCGCTGCCGTCGACCGAGCGCGGCGGCAAGACGGTGACAAAAGCCGAATTGGCTGAAGCGTTGTTCGACCGGCTCGGGCTCAACAAGCGTGAGGCGAAGGATATGGTCGATGGATTTTTTGATGAGATTCGTCAAGCACTCCAGCGCGGTGAGTCTGTGAAGCTTTCCGGGTTCGGCAATTTTCAGTTGCGAGACAAGCCTCAGCGGCCCGGAAGAAACCCGAAAACGGGTGAGGAGATCGCGATAACTGCCCGTCGCGTTGTAACTTTTCATGCCAGTCAGAAACTAAAAGCCGAAGTCGCCATGGCTACCGGTGTTCATTGAGGATCCGCCTCTGAATGCGGCCCGCTTGATCCCATGCAGCGTCACGAAGCCCCCGTCCAGCTGCCGTCGATTCCGGCCAAGCGCTATTTCACGATTGGTGAGGTCAGTGAGTTGTGCGGCGTCAAACCGCATGTGCTGCGCTATTGGGAACAGGAGTTCACGCAACTACGGCCGGTAAAGCGACGCGGTAACCGGCGTTACTACCAGCACCACGAAGTTTTGCTGATTCGCAGGATTCGCGAGCTGCTGTACGAACAGGGCTTCACCATCAGTGGTGCCCGCAATCGTCTTGACGATCACGACCCGCACGCAGAGCGCGGCTCCGCTCGAACCGGCCCGGCGGCCAATGATTCGGCAGCGACTCGCAGCAATGGTTTGCACGCAGGCGCCATCGATGTCGTGTCGCTGCATTCAGAACTCGCCGCAATTCGCAAACTTTTGCAGCAGTAGGTGCGGATATACTGCGTCGCTTCGGGGCGTGGCGCAGCCTGGTAGCGCACTTGCATGGGGTGCAAGGGGTCGCGAGTTCGAATCCCGCCGCCCCGACCATTGGGTTTGAATATAAGCCGGTGTGCGCTTTGCGCACACCGGCTACTTTTTTATGCGCATTCTTGTTTCCAACGATGACGGTTACCTAGCGCCTGGCCTTGCCGCATTGGCCGACGCGATGCGTGCATTAGGCGAGGTCACTGTCGTTGCGCCGGAACAGAACAGCAGCGGCGCCAGCAATTCCCTGACACTGAGTCGGCCGCTTACGATCAGCCAGGCGCAAAATGGATTCACGTTTATCAACGGCACGCCGAGCGACTGTGTGCACATTGCATTGACCGGGCTGCTGGAGCAGATGCCGGATCTGATCGTCTCCGGCATCAACAACGGCCAGAACATGGGCGATGACACTATTTACTCGGGCACCGTGGCCGCCGCGATGGAGGGCTATCTGTTCGGGGTGCCGGCAATCGCTTTCTCTCTGCTCGACCGTGGTTTTGAGCATGTCGACGCGGCCGCAGAGATAGCACGCGAACTGGTCGAGCGATACATCGAGCGTCCGATCTCGTCGCCGTTTCTGTTGAACGTAAATATTCCGAATCTGCCGCGAGCGCAGATCAAAGGCATCATCGGCACGCGGCTCGGCAAGCGGCATCCGTCCGAGCCGGTAATACGAATGATCAATCCGCGCGGCGATCCGATTTACTGGATCGGCGCCGCCGGCGCTGCGCGCGAAGGCGGGCCCGGCACCGACTTTCACGCCACTGCGTCGGGTTACGTCTCCGTCACCCCTTTGCAGATCGACCTGACCCATAACGGCCAACTGCCGGCGGTCAGCGAATGGCTCGCCGCGAGAGCAACCTGATGCGTGGTCCGCAGGCACGGGCAGGCGCTGGCAACGAATCGCTGAGCGGGCTGGTGTCGGCGCGTGTCAGGGATCGCATGGTCGAGCGGGTGCGCGAGCTCGGTGTGCGCGACGCGCGTGTGCTCGAAGCGATTCGCCAGGTCCCGCGTCACGCGTTTGTCGACGAAGCGCTGGCGAGCCGCGCGTACGAGGACACCGCGCTTCCAATCGGCCATGGGCAGACGATTTCGCAGCCGTACATCGTGGCGCGTATCGCTGAGCTTGCGCTTGAAGATCTGGCCGATGCCCGCACCGCGCGCGTGCTCGAAATCGGCACCGGTTGCGGCTATGCGGTTGCGGTGCTGGCGCAGTTGTTCGGTGAAGTGGTGAGTGTTGAACGGCTGCGCGCCCTGCACGAGCGCGCACGGGAGAATCTACGGCCGCTGCGGTTGTCGAATGTGCGTCTGGTGTTTGGCGACGGTGCGCATGGCGTGGCTGCAGCGGCACCGTATGAACGCATCGTTGCGGCAGCGGCCGGTGACGACATTCCGCCATCGTGGGTGGCGCAACTCAACGCGGGCGGCCGCATTGTGGCGCCGGTCGGAACATGGGATCAGCAATTGACCATTGCGACCAAGGATGCGAGTGGGCGTGTGCAAAAAATCCGCAAGGAATCGGTACGCTTTGTTCCATTGCGTGGCGGTGTTGCCTGAGGTGCAAGGTGCAAGCATGAATCACAGATCGATTTTTAAATGGGCCGCGATATTGCCGGTGTTTGTCGTGGCGGCGTGCGTCAGCCAGCGGCCGGCACCGGTAGTGGATCGATCGGGCCGCGGCGCGACAAGTGTGCCGCTGCCCGCATTGGCGGACGCGCCGCCCAGCAAGCGTGAAGCGAAGGATGGTATTTACATCGCGCAACGCGGAGACACGCTGCAAAATGTTGCGCAGTTCTTCGGGATCGAGTCACGCGAGCTCGCGCGCTTGAGCAACATCGCTGAAGAAAGTGTGTTGCGGCCCGGCCAAACGCTGCAAGTAGCACCTCCGAGCGAGGTTGCAACAGTTAGTCCCATCACGCGCAGCGGACAGGCCGAAGCGCGACCGTTGCCACCGTCCGCCGGCTCATCATTGCCGGCGCTGCCAACTCCGACACCTTCTTTGCCCCCGCCGGCTGTCGTGCCACCTTCCGACGTCCCGCCTGCGGCGTCGGTTGCGCCTCCGTTGCCGGCGACGCCCGCGGAGCCTCCACGTGTGTCATCCGGTGTTGTGCCGTGGCAGTGGCCCACAGCAGGCAAGGTGATTGAAACGTTCGACGATCCGCGCAACAAGGGGATCGATATCGGGGGTATCGAAGGCGCGTCGGTGCAAGCAGCGGCTGACGGTGAGGTGGTCTATGTCGGCAGCGCGGTGCGCGGCTACGGCAACCTGGTGATCGTTCGTCACAGCGAGGAGTTCATCACGGCGTACGCGCACAATCGCAAAGTGCTGGTTGCGGAAAAACAATCGGTCAAGCGCGGGCAGACGATTGCGGAGCTGGGGCGCTCCGATGCTGATCGTCCCAAGCTTCACTTCGAGATCAGGCATCAGGGCAAGCCGGTCGATCCGCTCAAGTATCTGCCGGCTCGCTAGCTGCAGCAGCCCGATGCAAAATTACTGCGCGCTCCAATCTTGCGTCTGCGGTGCTCAACGTGCTCCCGTACGCCTGCGCTTCTCAACGCAACGTTGGGGCTGCTCGCGACGTTTTTCATCAGGCTGCGCGTGACGCCGGTTCTGGTTTTCGACATCGAAACGATTCCGGACGTTGCCGGGTTGCGGCGCCTGCACGCGGACTGGCGAGAGCTCAATGACATTGAAGTTGCCGAGCGTGCGTTCAGCCAGCGCCGCGAGAAAACCGGCGGCGATTTTCTGCCGCTGCATTTTCATCGGATCGTGGCCATCTCGTGTGTATTGCGAAGTGATGCCGGCTTCAGAGTCGGCTCTATCGGCGCCGCCAACGACTCCGAGGAGTCGCTGATACAAAGCTTCTTTGGAATGATCGACCGGCATACTCCGCAGCTCGTCAGCTGGAACGGAAGCTGTTTTGATTTGCCGGTACTGCACTACCGCGGCCTGCTTTGCGGCGCGTCGGCTGCACGCTATTGGGAGCTCGGCGAAAACGATCACGATTTTCGCTATAACAACTACATTGGCCGCTATCACACGCGGCACGTCGACCTGATGGACATCCTGGCGATGTATCAACCGCGCGCCAGTGCGCCGCTTGACGACATGGCGAAGCTGGCAGGCTATGCCGGCAAGCTCGGCATGGACGGCAGTCAGGTATGGCAGGCGTATTGCGACGGGCGGATCGAGGAGATCCGAAGCTATTGCGAGACCGACGTTGTCAATACGTATCTGCTGTTCAATCGTTTTCAGAAGATGCGCGGTGTGATGGATGGCGTGCAACACGCAGCCGAGGAGTCGCTGGTGCGAGACACGCTACAGCGGCTGCCGGCATCGCACTGGAACCAATACCTGGCGTCGTGGCCGGCGACGTCGCCCGCGGTCGCTTGAGCAGCGAACTTTTTACCGCCGCAGTCGAGTCGCTCGATCAGGAAGGGCGCGGCGTTGCACACCGCGAAGGTAAAGCGGTGTTCATAGAAGGCGCGCTGCCGGGCGAAACAGTGGTGTACGAGCGGCGTCGCGACAAAGCAAAGTATGAATCCGGACGCGTGATCGATATTGCGCGCCCCTCTGCCGTACGGGTGACGCCGCGCTGCCCGCACGCTGGGTTGCACTTCGGCGCCTGTGGCGGCTGCTCGATGCAGCACATCGAATCCAGGGCGCAGGTCGCGTTCAAGCAACGCGTGCTCGAAGACGCACTCTGGCACGTCGGTCGCGTCCGTCCGCAGACAATATTGCGGCCCATCGAAGGACCTGCGTGGCGCTATCGGCATCGCGCTCGTTTTGCAGTTCGGTACGTCGAAAAAAAGGGCGGTGTGCTGGTTGGATTTCACGAGCGCGCGCGCAGTTATGTGGCTGACATTCGGCAATGCGAAGTGGTGCCTAAAAATGTGAGCGATCTGCTGCTGCCGTTGCGTGAGCTGGTTTGGAAGCTGAGCTTGCGCGAGCGCCTGCCGCAGATCGAGCTTGCCGTCGGCGCCGTCGCAGGTGCAACAACCACGGTGCTGGTGTTCCGGGTGTTGCAGCCGGTGACCGACGAAGACCGTGTGCTGCTGCGCGAGTTTGGACGCGCGCACGCTGTGCAGATCTGGCTGCAGGCCGCAGGCCCGGAGTCAGCAGCGCCGCTCGACGATGATCAGCCGCGGCGGCTCGCGCTTGACTTGCCGGAGTTCGGGGTGACGGTGCCGTTTTCACCGACCGATTTCACTCAGGTCAATCACCAGGTCAACCAGGTACTGGTATCGCGCGCGGTGCGTCTGTTGGCGCCAACCGGTAGCGACATCGTGGCCGATTTCTACTGCGGCCTCGGCAATTTCACACTGCCGCTGGCAACACGCGCGAGAAGAGTGCTCGGGTTCGAAGGCAGTGCTCCGCTGGTGCGGCGCGCGTGCAGCGCTGCGGCGGACAATGGATTGTCTGACCGCACCACGTTCGAGGCGCGCAACCTGTATGAATTCACTCTGGCTGACTGGCAAGCGCTGGTCGAGCGCCACGGCGCGATCGACAAGGTACTGATAGATCCGCCGCGCGACGGTGCACTGGCGATCGCGCATGTGCTCGCGCTATCTATTTCGGCTCCATCCAAGGTGATCTACGTTTCATGCAACCCCGCGACTCTGGCACGCGATTGCGGGTTGATGGTCAATCAGGGCGGATGGACGCTACGCGCCGCCGGCGTCATCAACATGTTTCCACATACGTCGCATGTCGAGTCGATGGCATTGCTCGAGCGCGCGACGTAGCGCGCCAGGTTCCGTTATGGCCAGCGTGCCATGTTAAGATTTCACGCTAAGTCATGCCTCGCAAGTCGTTCATTTGTTGAGGTTTTATCAGCTCACACCACCGGCTCTTAATCCGGAAAAAATTTAAAGGTAGGTCATGGCGGTGGAACGTACGTTGTCGATCATCAAGCCCGACGCAGTCGCTAAGAACGTCATCGGGCAGATTTATTCCCGCTTTGAATCGCAAGGGCTAAAAGTGATTGCGGCGAGGATGATGTCGTTGTCGCGGGCTGAAGCGGAGGGTTTTTATGCAGTGCATCGGGAGCGGCCGTTCTTCAAGGATCTGGTTCAGTTCATGGTGTCCGGTCCGGTGATGGTGCAGGTTCTCGAAGGGGAAAATGCGATCGCGAAAAATCGCGAATTAATGGGCGCTACCGATCCCAAGAAGGCGGCGGCTGCCACTATCCGCGCCGATTTCGCGGATAGCATCGACGCCAACGCGGTGCACGGCTCGGACGGCGCGGCCACCGCACAGGTCGAGATCGACTACTTTTTTGCGCAAATGAATATTTGCTCACGGTAATACTGAAATGACGCGCGTAAACCTGCTCGATTTCGACTCGGCCGCACTGGCGGCGTGGGTCGAATCGATCGGAGAAAAGCCGTTCCGCGCGCGTCAGCTTCTACGCTCGATTCATCGGCGCGGAGCCCAGGACTTCGATTCGATGTCTGATCTGGCGAAGTCGCTGCGTGCAAAGTTGTCCGAACACGCGCATGTCACCACGCCCGCAGTGTTAAATGACTCGGTGTCCGATGACGGCACTCGCAAGTGGCTGCTCGACGTTGGTCAGAGCAACGCCATCGAGACAGTGTTCATCCCCGAGGATGATCGCGCAACGTTGTGCATATCGACGCAGGCGGGGTGCGCGGTCAACTGCTCGTTTTGTTCTACCGGGAGGCAGGGTTTCGCGCGCAACCTGACCACCGCCGAGATCGTCGGGCAGTTGTGGATGGCGGAACACGCGTTGCGCGCTGGCGCCGACGAAGTCGATCGCGTCATCAGCAATGTTGTGCTGATGGGCATGGGAGAGCCGCTGCAGAACTATGACGCGGTGCTGCCTGCCCTGCGATTGATGCTCGACGACAATGCCTACGGGCTGTCACGCCGCCGCGTCACGCTGTCGACGTCGGGCATGGTGCCGCTGATCGACCGCCTCGCGGCTGATTGCCCGGTCGCCTTGGCAGTTTCCCTGCACGCGTCGAACGATGCGCTGCGGGACGATCTGGTGCCTCTTAACCGTAAATATCCGTTGCGCCAATTGCTCGCGGCGTGCCGGCGTTACGTGAAGGTGGCGCCGCGGGATTTCGTTACGTTCGAGTACGTGATGCTGGACGGCGTCAATGACAGTGACACGCAGGCGGCTGAGCTTGCGGCGCTGGTGCACGATGTGCCATGCAAATTGAACCTAATTCCCTTCAATCCATTTCCTCAGTCGGGGCTACAACGTTCATCGCCGCAGCGGATTCGCGCGTTTGCTCATCATTTGATGGATGCCGGATTGATCGTCACCACGCGCAAGACGCGCGGTGATGACATCGATGCGGCGTGCGGCCAGCTCGCTGGCGATATTCGCGATCGAACTCGCTTGAACGAACGCGCGGCGCGTAAAACGATTCCAATCACGGCCAGCGTCCACTAAGGAAGAATCATGGGACTTCGTCTGACCGTTTCGGCACCCGCGTATTTTCTGGTGGCACTACTGGCGTCGGCCTGCACCACGACTACGACCACTACTGTCAGCAACGAGGGCGTCTCGAAGGTCACCCATGACCGCACCACCCGCGTCCAGGAGGCTGATGTGCGCACGCGGGCGCGTGCCCGTACTGATCTGGCCGCGGGGTATTACCGCAACGGTCAGCTGGCGGTTGCCCTTGAGGAAGCGCGCCGCGCTGCTGCGATCGATGCGACGTTTGCCGACGTGTACGGTTTGCTCGGCCTGATTTACATGGACATGAAAGTGCAGCCCGACGCCGAAGCAAACTTTCAGCGTGCCCTGAAACTTGATCCCGACAACTCCGAGCTGAACAACAACTACGGTTTTTTTCTTTGCAATACCGGCCGCGTGCGCGAATCGATGGAGTACTTTAACCGTGCAATCCGCGATCCGCTTTATGCAACGCCGGCGCGCGCCAATCAGAATGCGGGGTCATGCTTGATGCGAATCAAGGACTACGAAGGCGCCGAGCGATATCTGCGTCGCTCCTTCGAGCTCGATGCCGGACTGGCCGTGCCTAAATTTCTGCTGTCGCGGATGTACCTGGCTACCGGCCAGGTCGACAAAGCGACTTTTTATTACAACGTTCTGGCGAAGTCGGTCGAGTCTTCCGCTGAAAGCCTCTGGCTCGGATTGCGCGTGGCGCGTGCCAACGCCGATCTACGCACGGAGAGTCAGCTGGCCAACGAATTACGACAACGTTTTCCGCAATCGCCGGAAGCCGCAGCGCTCGCGCGCAACGAGTTCGATGAGTGAACCGGTCCTGAAGTCGGAAGAGGCTGGCGCCGCGGCGTCCAGGGGCGTAGCGCCGAAGGGATACGGCGCACGGCTGGCGTGGGAGCGTCAGCGCGCGGGGCTCGGGGTAACCGACGTCGCGGCCGAATTGCGCCTGCATCCGAACCAGGTGCGCGCAATCGAGCAGGAAGATTTGACGCGCTTGCCCGAGCTGGCGTATGTCAGGGGCTTTCTTCGCAGCTATGCACGGGTCGTGAAGGTTGATCCTGCGTTGATCCTGGACGACCTGAACGCAAAGCTGGAACCGGCACCAGCCACCGGCGGAGCCTCGGCATTGAGCAGCGAGCACGCGGTGACACAAGGCGCCGAGCGCGAGCGCTCGTCGGGTCTGATGATCGGCGTTGCGCTCGTTGTGTTGATTGCGCTCGGGTTAATTGGCTGGGTAGCGACGCGGCCCGATTCTCAATTGCAGCAGGTGCCGGCGCCACCGGCGACCATAATGCCGGCGCCCGCGCCGCCAGCCGCCACACCGACAACCGAAAATGCGCCGCCGGCGCAGCAAAGTGCTGCACCATCGGCGGTTGCTACCGAACCGTTTCCGCCCGCTGCCGATGCGGAGTCTGCCATCGCGGCGGTAAGTGCCAGCGCGATGGCGCCGGCGCTGTTTGTGCGCTTCAACGGCGCCTCCTGGGCCGAGGTCACCGACGCCGGCGGCAAGATTTTGTTTTCGCAAATGAGCGTGCCTGGCGCTGAACACGCGATCGATGGCCAGTTGCCGCTGACGGTGGTGATCGGCGACGCCAGCAAGGCAACGGTGGAAGTAAAGGGTGAAGCGTTCAACCTGCAGCCGATTACGCGCAACAACGTCGCTCGCTTCATCATCAAGTAGTCGTACATGAACCGCCGGGTTGAGCCGCTCGATTGCCTGCCGCCCGTCGCGCAAACAAATCCACGTCGCCGCACTCGCCAGGTCGCCGTTTCATGGGGAAATTGCATTGCGCATATCGGCGGGTCCGCGCCGGTACTCGTGCAGTCAATGACCAACACCGATACGGCAGATGCAATCGCCACTGCGATCCAGGTAAAGCAGCTGGCACAGGCGGGTTCCGAGATCGTTCGCATCACCGTTAACTCTCCTGAGGCGGCCGCGGAGGTGGTGCCGATTCGCGAGCAACTCGACAAAATGGGAGTCGATGTGCCACTGGTGGGGGACTTTCACTACAACGGCCACAAGTTGTTGACGCAGTTTCCCGGTTGCGCTCAGGCACTCTCCAAGTACCGCATCAACCCCGGCAACGTGGGCCGCGGTGTGAAAGGCGGCGACAACTTTGCGCAGATGATCGAGGTCGCGTGCCGCTATCGCAAGCCGGTGCGAATTGGAGTGAACTGGGGCAGCCTCGATCAGGAGTTGCTCGCAAAGATGATGGATGAGAACGCAAGGCGCACCGATCCGCGCGATGCCAGGGGCGTGTTGCGCGAGGCACTGGTCGAATCGGCGATTGCAAGCGCGCAGCGTGCCGAAGAACTTGGATTGGCAGGCGATATGATCTGCCTGTCGGCCAAGGTCAGTGGCGTGCAGGATTTGATCGCTGTTTATCGCGAGCTATCGCGGCGCTGCGAGTATCCGTTGCATCTTGGGTTGACCGAAGCGGGAATGGGCAGCAAAGGCATCGTGGCCTCGACCGCGGCCCTATCGGTGTTGCTGCAGGAAGGCATCGGGGACACGATTCGGATTTCGTTGACGCCGGCTCCCGGTGAATCGCGCAGCACCGAGGTTCAGGTGGCGCAGGAGATTTTGCAGACGATCGGATTGCGCGCGTTTACGCCAATGGTTATTGCGTGTCCGGGCTGCGGCCGCACCACGAGCACGTTTTTTCAGGAGCTTGCCAACGACATTCAGTCATGGTTGCGCGTGCAGATGCCAATCTGGCGCGCCGATCATCCCGGGGTTGAAGCGATGAGCGTGGCAGTCATGGGATGCGTCGTCAACGGCCCGGGTGAAAGCAAGCACGCGAACATCGGCATCAGTCTGCCGGGCTCGGGCGAAGCGCCGGTAGCACCTGTGTTTGTCGACGGCGTTCGCACCGTCACGCTGAAGGGCGATCACATTGCCGCAGAGTTTCAGCAGATCGTCGATCAGTATGTACGTCGTACGTACTGCGCTGCCGCGTTGCACTAATCACTGAAAATGGCGCGCGAACGGATTGCTGCGGTACGCGGCATGAACGACTTGTTGCCGGCGCAGGCGCCGCTATGGGAATGGTTTGAAGCGCGCGTTGCCGACTGGGTGCGCTCTTACGGCTATCAGCTGATTCGCACCCCAATCCTCGAACACACCGAACTGTTCGTGCGTGGCATCGGCGAGGTGACTGACATCGTCGAGAAGGAAATGTATACGTTCGAAGATCGCTCGAGCAGCGAGAAGCTGACGCTGCGGCCTGAATTTACCGCCGGCACCGTGCGTGCGGCGATCGAGCAC
>JACCZX010000468.1 GCA_013695705.1 Burkholderiaceae bacterium
CCTTATTGCGCCGCTGGCACAGGCGGCAGTGCGGAGCGGCAAGCCGCAACTGGCGGGTCAGCTGATTCGGGGATTCGACAAGAAACACTCGGTGCACGCAGACATCGCGAAAGTTTATTTGGTCGGCGCGCAGTTGATGGCCGAATGGGGCGGCAAGCCCGAAGAAGCGCGCCGCATTCTCGAATCTCTGTTGAAGCGGTTTCCGGACGACAAGGTCGCCGTTGAAGCGGGGCGCTACCTCGAAGTGTTGAATCGCACCGCGTAGTGCGCTGGCGCTAGTCGGGACCCCAACGCGTCCGCAGTTGCGTATCAAGATCAAGCTCCATTTCCGACGGCGCACCTGAGAGCGCCCCGCGAGTACGCGGCGTGCCCGTCGATCCGCGAATTGTCAACGGCGGCTCGCGGCTGGGTGCGATTCCTCCCAGTGTCGCCGGCGAAGGAAAGTGAGTCGACAAGCGCCGCTTCACGTCTTCGGCCGGCTGCCGCAACCCGTGCCGGGAGTAGGTGGTGAACAACCCAAGCAGGCAATCGGCGATCTGGCGGCCATACAAATTCTTCAACGTCTCGTTGCCTACCAGACCGTCCAGCACGCGCAGCGCGGCAGCGTCCTCGCGCGTGGCGACGAGCCGCCGCGCCAGGCGCAGTTGTTCATCGACCGGAAGCGCGGCTAGCACGTGCGGCTGACTCATCTGCAGATACACGGCACGCAGCTCCGAGCGCGCCCCGCGTGCGCGGATCCACAGCACGCGCAGCGTTGCATCGAGCAACGTTTCGCGATTGCGCCCAAGCAGCGCCATGTTGAAGTATGCAATCGCGTGCTGCACGTTGGTCGGATCTGCCTGCAGCAGCTCGCTGTAAGCGCGCGCGGCGCGGCGGGTATCCAACTTAGCCGAAGCGGCCTGCGCTTCCTGCAGCAACGTTGATTTGCGATTGCCGCGACGCTCGTCTGCGAATCGCTCGTCCAAGATGCGGTCGACTTTCTGGCCATCGGCCGGGCGCAGCAGCCACGCGAGAACTGCGCCGGCAATAAACCCGCCAACGTGTGCGCTGTAGGCGACGCGCGACTCTGGCGCAAGTGCCCACTGCACCGCCTCTATGGCGAGCCAGATCGGCAGCAGCAAAAGTGCAGGAACGCGCGCCGTGTTGAAATATACGAACAGCCAGTAGAACACCGGTACCTTGCGGGTGCCATAAAGGACCGCGACCATCGCCATCGCGCCTGAGATCGAGCCCGAGGCGCCGACCAGTGCCTGATCGCTGACCAGCATGTGCAACGCGCCTGCGAACACGCCACTGCCGATGAATGCCAGCAAGAAACGAAACCGTCCGAGCGCGGCTTCAGCGAAGGGTCCGGCCAGCAGCAATATCACCATGTTGCCGAGCCAGTGCAACGTGTCCCCGTGCAGAAACTGGTAGGAAACAAAACGGAGCAGGTTGGCAACGACCCCGTCGGAGCTCGGCTCCAAAGCGAATCGTTCCGTGAAGACCCGACCTATAAGCGAATTGAACTGAGCGCGCTGATCACGCCACGTCGCGTAGACCGGATCGGACGACGGGACTACTGCCCCCTCGCGCAGATCGCGCATGAATTCGCGATCGTTTTCCAACGCCAAAACGAGCCCCAGCGATTGCTCAGGCCTTGCTCCTGCTCTAATCATTCGCAGTACTTGCAACGCGCCGCGATCGGTGCGTCGCTCAAGATAAGTCGCATACCTTGGCAACTCAATTTGAGGTAATTGCGAAGAGAAGTAATACTCCGCAGCGCGCGCATACGCCTGCCGGTCGCCTGACTGAAAAACGAAGTAGACGAGTGCGTTAACCAGGATCAGCGCCAGCGTGACAACTGGCAATGACTTGGCCGTGAAGCGGGTCTGATACGGAATTAGCAGCATCGTGTCAGCGGATTCGCGATCGAAGTGCGCGACGAATCATGTGGGACGGCGCGTAAAGATATAATTCGCGAGTTTATCCGTGGCCGATTCGCGCAGGTTTGTCAATTTGACCCCGGGCGTCGCTGCAAACGCTACGGCTGTCCGGAATTCGGAGCCAAGGAGCCGGTTTTGCCCCCCGTAGTCATCGATTCGCGTCCCGTCGCGGCGCTTGTCCTGGCCGATGGAACGATCTTTCGCGGCCGCTCCATCGGTGCTGCTGGCGAGACGCTCGGAGAACTGGTTTTCAATACCGCGATGACCGGGTATCAGGAGATTTTGACCGATCCTTCGTACGCGGGTCAGATCGTCACGCTGACATACCCCCATATTGGCAACACCGGCGTCAACACGGACGACGTCGAATCGGCGTGCATACACGCCGCTGGATTAGTGATCCGAGACTTGCCGGTGCGGATGTCAAGTTTTCGTGCGCAGCGTGATCTTTCGAGTTACCTGCGAGACGAGGGCGTTGTCGGCATCGCTGACATCGACACTCGCAAACTGACGCGGTTACTGCGACAGAATGGTGCGCAGGCCGGCTGTATCGTTGCTGCCGACGGCGACGGCAAACTGGGCTCCGCCCGAGTCGCAGATGCACTGCTGCGTGCGCAGTCCTACGCAGGAATGACTGGGCGGGATCTGGCAAAGGTCGTCAGCGTCAAGCAACCCTACGCGTGGAACGGTGGAAGCTGGCGCCTTGCGCGCGCCGATGGCACAGCTGGCTTTGTGGCGCATGATATCCATCGCTTTCACGTAGTGGCCTTCGACTACGGTGTCAAGCGAAACATCCTGCGCCTGATGGCTGATCGTGGCTGCCGCATCTCAACCGTCCCGGCACAAACCAGCGCCGCCGAAGTGATGAAGTTGAAACCCGACGGCGTGTTTCTTGCCAATGGACCGGGCGATCCGGAGCCGTGCACGTATGCTGTGGAGGCGACGCGTGAGCTGATTGCGCACAAGGTGCCGACGTTCGGTATCTGCCTGGGCCATCAGATACTTGCTCTGGCCGTCGGCGCGCGCACCGTAAAAATGAAGTTCGGACACCACGGCGCTAATCACCCGGTGCTCGACGTCGACACACGCAGGGTCTACATCACGAGCCAGAACCACGGCTTCGCCGTCGACGAGAAAACCTTGCCGGAAAATGCGCGCGTCACTCACGTTTCGCTGTTCGACGGATCGCTGCAGGGCTTTGCGCTGACCGACGCGCCCGCGTTTTGTTTTCAAGGTCATCCGGAGGCAAGCCCCGGCCCGCACGACATCTGCGAGGTGTTTGACCGCTTTATCGAGTCGATGGAAGCGCGCACCTTTCAGGTAAACGCCGCCGAAAGCGCCTCTGCATGACGGTCGACATCATCAAGAGCACTTTGAACGAAGCGCTCGGTGCTCTGCAGGCACTCGTCGGCAATGAATCGACGCTGCAGCGCATCGCGGCGGCCGGTGAGTTGCTCGCGGATACTTTTGTGTCGGGCGGGCGCGCCTACTCGTGCGGCAATGGCGGTTCAATGTGCGATGCAATGCATTTTGCCGAAGAACTCACCGGCCGCTTTCGCGATAACCGGCCCGGATATGCAGCATTAGCGATCAGCGATGCAAGCCACTTGTCATGCGTCGGCAACGACTATGGCTACGAGCAGGTGTTCGCACGATTCATCGAAGCGCATGGCCGCGCCGGCGACGTGCTGCTCGCCATTTCGACCAGCGGCACGAGCAAGAACGTGATCGCAGCGGTCAGCGCAGCGCACCGGCTCGGAATGCACGTGATCGGGTTGACCGGCCGGCAAGCGACGCCTTTGGCTGAGTTAGCCGATATTGCGATCGTCACGCCGGCTGGCCAATACGCAGATCGCGTGCAGGAGTTGCACATCAAGGTGATTCACTTGTTGATCGAGCTCGTCGAACGGCGTTTGGCGCCCGGCAATTACTCCTGATGCCGAAGCGCGCTGATCTAAAGAGCATCTTGATTATCGGCGCCGGCCCGATTGTCATCGGCCAGGCCTGTGAATTTGATTACTCGGGGGCGCAGGCGTGCAGGGCGCTGAAGAACGAGGGCTACAAAGTCATTCTCGTCAACAGTAATCCGGCGACGATCATGACCGACCCCGAGACGGCCGATGTCACATACATCGAGCCCATCACGTGGCAAGTCGTCGAGCGAATCATCGCGAAGGAAAAGCCGGACGCGATTTTGCCAACGATGGGCGGTCAGACGGCGCTCAACTGCGCAATGGATCTGTACAACAACGGAGTGCTCAACAAGTACGGCGTCGAGCTGATAGGCGCGTCGCCCGACGCGATTGAAAAAGCCGAGGATCGGCTGAAGTTCAAGGAGGCGATGACGCGCATCGGCCTCGCATCGGCGCGCTCCGGAATCGCACACACCGTCGCGGAAGCGCTTGCGGTGCAGGAAAGATTGGGTTTTCCTTCGGTGATCCGGCCGAGCTTCACGCTCGGCGGCACCGGCGGCGGCATTGCGTACAACGTGGAAGAGTTTGTAGCGATCTGCCAGGGCGGGCTCGATCTGTCGCCCACGCGTGAGCTGCTGATCGAAGAGTCGCTGATCGGCTGGAAAGAGTTCGAAATGGAGGTGGTGCGCGATAAAGCGGACAACTGCATCATTGTGTGCTCGATCGAGAACCTTGATCCGATGGGCGTGCACACCGGAGATTCGATCACTGTGGCGCCGGCGCAAACGTTGACCGACAAGGAGTACCAGTTGATGCGCGACGCGTCGATTGCCATCCTGCGTGAGATCGGCGTCGACACCGGCGGCTCGAACGTGCAGTTTGCGATCGATCCGAAAAACGGCCGCATGATCGTGATCGAGATGAACCCGCGCGTTTCGCGCTCGTCCGCACTGGCCTCGAAAGCAACCGGCTTTCCGATTGCGAAAGTCGCGGCGAAGCTTGCCGTCGGATACACCCTTGACGAGTTACGCAACGAAATTACCGGCGGCGCCACGCCGGCATCGTTCGAACCGGCGATCGACTACGTCGTCACCAAGGTGCCGCGCTTTGCGTTCGAAAAGTTTGCGCAGGCCGACAATCATCTGACAACGCAGATGAAGTCTGTCGGCGAAGTGATGGCGATCGGCCGCACGTTCCAGGAGTCGTTTCAAAAAGCGCTGCGAGGTCTCGAAGTCGGTTCGGACGGACTCGATGAACATTCGACCGATCGCGACGAGATTGTCGAGGAGATCGGGGAACCAGGGCCTGACCGTATCTGGTTTGTCGCCGATGCATTCCGCATCGGCATGACGCTCGGCGAAGTATTCGAGGAAACCGCAATCGATCCGTGGTTCCTGGCGCAGATCGAAGAATTGGTGCAGATCGAAGGCCGATTAAAAGATCGACGTCTGCACGAACTAACGGCCGAAGAGTTGCGTTTCTTGAAGCGCAAGGGGTTTTCCGATCGGCGTTTGGCGAAGCTGCTGGCAGCGTCGGCGTCAGACGTGCGCGCGGCTCGCCTGCGGCACGGTGTGCGACCCGTTTACAAGCGGGTGGATACCTGCGCGGCCGAATTTGCTACGACCACTGCCTATATGTATTCGACCTACGAGGACGAGTGCGAAGCCGAGCCGACCGATCGTAACAAGGTCATCGTATTAGGAGGCGGACCGAACCGAATCGGCCAGGGAATCGAGTTCGATTACTGCTGCGTGCACGCGGCATTCGCGTTGCGGGACCATGGATTCGAAACGATCATGGTCAACTGCAATCCCGAAACGGTTTCGACCGATTACGACACGTCGGACCGACTATATTTCGAGCCCTTGACATTGGAAGACGTGCTCGAGATCGTCGATAAGGAAAAGCCGCTCGGCGTGATCGTTCAGTATGGCGGCCAGACGCCGCTGAAGCTGGCGCGCGACCTCGAAGCCAACGGCGTACCGATCATTGGCACCTCGCCGGATTCGATCGACATTGCAGAAGATCGCGAACGGTTTCAAAAATTGCTGCAGCAGCTGGGACTTAAGCAGCCGCCTAATCGCACTGCGCGTACTGAAGAAGATGCGTTGCTGCTCGCCGCTGAAATCGGTTATCCGCTAGTAGTGCGGCCGAGTTACGTGCTCGGCGG
>JACCZX010000477.1 GCA_013695705.1 Burkholderiaceae bacterium
GTAACCACGACCTTCAGGCGAACCATCTCCGGCAACGGCAACCCGTTGAAGACGCAATGACCTCAGGGTCACTTACTCGCCGGGGCTTTACCCTGGTCGAGCTGCTCATCTCGATGATCGTCACCGCTATCATCGGCGCGGCATTGGTGCGCATGGTGCTGAGCCAGGCGCGCTTCATGGACCAGCAGGAGGCATGGCGCGAGGCCCGCAGCGTATCCCGGGGTGGGATCAACCGGCTCCTCTCCGACCTGAGGGCGGTGGAGGCCGGGGTCGGGGCGGGCACTGGTGGGCTCCGCGCGGCTGCGGCAGGCGGGCAGGACTTTAGGGTGAGGGTGCCTTACGCCTTCGGCGTTCTCTGCGGTATGGCCGCAAACGTCTACACCGTGAGCCTCCTGCCGGTGGATTCCACCATGTTCGCCCAGTCGGGCTATACCGGCTTTGCCCTGAGAAATGCCAACGGAATCTACGGCTACCATCCTAGCAACACGCTCAACCTGGCCGGCACCACTGCCCTCTGCCTCAATGGCGTGTATGACAGCATCCATACGGTCCCGACCCTGAACGGCTCGCCCGCGGGCAGGGTGGTGAATCTCCAGCGGACCGCGGGCAGCATAGTGCCGGCCCCATCGCGCGGCTCCATCGTCTATCTGTATCGCGACATCCGCTACGAATTCAAGGCCTCGACTGTCATACCGGGCCGGACCGGGCTCTGGAGAACCATGGTGTCCGGGGGAGCTACCGAGGAGCTGGCCGCACCGTTCGATGCAACTGCCCGGGTCAACTTCTACAATCTCGATGTGATCCCGGCGCAGGCCGCAGTCCCGCCGCTGGAGAACGTGCGCGGCCTGGAGCTCCGGCTGAACGGGATGAGCGAGCGCACACCCGCCGGCAGCGCCGCGCCCAAGACCGCCAACATGACGACGTCGGTTTTCTTCGAGAACCGGCCCGATTGATGTTCGCTTCGAGAGGAGCACCCATGCTGGTCTGGAGCAGACGAGGAGGCACGCTACCGCTCACCATCCTGGTTATCGCGGTGCTGGGTGTCTCGGTGGCCATCACCTATGCCAGACTCTCGTCGGAGCGCCGGACCACCGGTGATGGACAGGCGCAGCTGGATGCGTTCGCCGTGGCCCAGACGGGGCTGAACAGCTACATGGCGGGACGCGACGCCAAACCGGCCGCAAACCAGGACACCACCTTCACCGACCTCCCGGGCGGCACGGCCCAGGTGTCGCTCCGGTTCCTGCGCGAATCGACCACGACCCTGTTGCCCGCGGTGTACGTCATCACCTCGCGTGGCACCGCCACGGGGGCCAAGCGCTACGATACCAAGTCACCTCCGGCCCAGCGCACCGTCGCCACCTACGCCCTCTGGACACCGGCATCGCTGGACCTCAACGCAGCGATAACCTCGCTTGGAGGTATGGACAAAGCCGGCGGCTCTGGAGTAATGAGCGGGGTGGACGCCTGCGGCGTCCTGCCCGCTATCCCCGGAGTGGCAGTGCCGAACGGCACCTACACCGGAGCCACGGGCCCGATTGATGGCAACCCTGACAACACGCCGGCCCTGTTGGGAACACCCGGGGCCGCGGGCACCGCCAAAGACGAAGTGGCCGTCGACTGGGCCGGCATCACGGCCGGAACGTACCTGCCGGCGGAATTCGTTTCTCCGGTCTGGCCTAGCGCCGCCCAGATGAATAACTGGCCGGTGATTCGGGTGAACAACAACCCCGGTGGCGACTTTACCCTTCCCGCGAGCGGGAAAGGCATCCTGATCGTGACCGGCAACCTGATCATCAGCGGCAGCAGGGACTGGGAAGGCGTCATTCTAGTCGGTGGCTCGGTCAGGTCCAACGGTAACAACACCACCCGCGGAGCCGTCATAGCTGGGCTCAACGTCAAGCTGGGCCAGGCGGTGGGTATTTCGGACATGAACGGTACCAAGGACTTCCGCTATGACTCATGCGCTCTGACGCGCGCGCTCGGCCACATCGGCTCGCTCCAGCGGGTCCGGAACGGCTGGGTCGACACCTGGCCGAGCTACTAATCTATGACTACGCGAACCCTGAGAG
>JACCZX010000478.1 GCA_013695705.1 Burkholderiaceae bacterium
GCCTTGTTCGGCTGCGCGAACGCGGACTCATTGACCGCAGCGAAAACAAAGCACGCGCCGGCAAGCAGCAGAACGGCGCGGGCAAATGTGCGCTTGTGCACGTTATTCACTCTCGGTAACAGCTCGCTGGTCTTCAGCGTCGTGATCGCCAGCGATTTTAGCTTGTACCAGTCTGCACATTCTGCGTGTGCTCGTCAAGGAAGAGCTCGTCAAAGTTGATCCAGCCACCAAGCGCTATAGCCTGGGGGCTGGAATGCTTCCTCTGGCGCGCGACGTCATTCGCAACAGCGGGTTTCAAAGCGCAGTGCAGCCCGCTCTCAATCAATTGTCGCAACGCTACAGTGTCGTTTCCATCGGAGTCGAAGTCAGCGGCCTGGATCACATAGTCGTGGTTGCCATTTCAAAGGCGCAGTTGCCTTTGCGGCTGCACGTGGACATTGGCAGTCGATTTCCGGCGCTGATCAGCGCTACGGGCCGGTGTGTAGCGGCATATACAGACCAGCCATGGAAGGAAATCGAACGGCGGTTTCGCCAGCTGCGCTGGTATCGAACACCGAATTTCACGACCTGGCGCAAGGAAGTCGAAGCAGTCAGCCGCAAGGGATACAGCGTGGACAAGGGCAACTACATCCAGGGCGTCACGGTCCTTGCCGTTCCCGTACTGGACGCGACTTCGCGCATGACGCGCAGCATTGTTTCGATCGGTCTGACACAACAGATCGACAGCGCAACGATGGCAGAACTCGGAGAGGATATGCGCTTGGCTGCGGAATCGACCGCGGCGAACGTCGGCCTCAGTATGTACGGCAGTTAGGCCGCGTCTATTGTGTTGTCAAAGTGACGTGGGCGGACATGTCTGTTTACGAGCTGCTTCACGCGCGACGATCGCCAGCATGGCGATTCCGCTGAACATCGCGCCAGCGATAAACGTCAGCGGCGCACCGAACTGATCCCATAGCAGGCCGGCGAGCGCGCTCGCCACCAGCAACGCCACTCCGCTAGCCAGATTGAAGAATCCGAACGCGGTTCCGCGTAGATCGGCAGGCGCGGCGTTAGCGACCATCGTCGCCAACAGCCCCTGCGTGATGCCCATGTGCAAACCCCACAGAGACACACCAAGCCACAGCCACGTCCACTCGTTACTGTAGGCAAGCACGATATCAGCGCCGATCAGCACTGCGAGGCCGAGCGCGAGCAGCCGTGTATGACCGATGCGGTCCGACAAGAGACCGAACGGATACGCGGAAATTGAATAGACGACGTTCATGCCAATCAGTACCAGCGGCACGAGCGCGAGCGGCAAGCCGCCTTCTGCTGCGCGTAGCACGAGGAAAGCTTCGCTGAACCGCGCCAGTGTGAATACGGCGCCGATGGCTACCACCCACCAATAAGCGCGCGGCAGCTTGCGCAAGTTTTCACGCCGAATCGGATTGATTGGGTGTGTCACGGCATCTCGTTCGGGCTCGCGGATACCGAACACCAGCAAAACGACCGCGAGTACTCCTGGAATGACGGCGACCCAGAAGACCGCGCGAAAGTTGTTGGCCCATAGCAGCATCAGCCCGATCGCCAGCAACGGGCCAACGAATGCACCAACGGTGTCGAGCGATTGCCGCAATCCAAACGCGGCGCCGCGCATTTCGATCGGCGCGATGTCGGCGACGAGCGCATCGCGCGGCGCGCCGCGAATGCCTTTTCCGATGCGATCGACAAAGCGTGCTGTGAACACCATGCCCACGCTCGCGGCAACAGCGAACAGCGGCTTCGACAGCGCGCCCAGCGCGTAGCCCAACACGGCGAGAGACTTTCGCTTGCGCCAGTAGTCGGACAGCACGCCGGAGAAAACCTTGACGATTAATGCGGTCGCTTCAGCGATACCTTCGATCAATCCGACTACGAGCGCGCTCGCGCCAAGGGTCGTGACAAGAAATACCGGCAGCAGGCTGTGGATCATCTCGGATGAAATGTCCATCAACAGGCTGACGAAGCCGAGCGTCCATATGGCTGTGGGTAAACGCCGTTTGCCTGCGCCTTGATTCGAATCGTTCGCGATCATCGATGGCGAAATCTAGACGCATTAAAAAAGCGCCGACGCGCGGCGCTTTTTTTTTCAACGGATGCGGTTACCGGCGTCGTGAGCGGCTAACGCCGAGCAGCGCGAGCAATCCGAATAAATTAAGCCAGCCGAGTGCGCCAGCACCGGCATTCGAGGGTGCGACAGCAGAGCTTCCCGGTGCCGGTGACGTTCCGGGTGCAGCACTCGAACCGGTAGCGGTGCCCTGCAGGGGTACTTCGCGTGCCGGCACGTTGCCTACGAAGTTGATGTTCCAGGTGGCGCTGCGCGCACCCCCCGCAGTCGGCACAAACTGCGCTCCGATAGAGCAGCTCGAGCCCGGTTCAAGCCTGCCGCTATTCGCGCAAGCGGTTTGTCCACTGGCAACCGGAGCAGTTCTGAAGTCGCCGACCTGCCCAGTGCCGGGTACCACGAACGGATTGCCGAGCGTGATTGCGGTGGAGGCGCTGTTGGTGAGAAGAACGTTGACGGTAGGGCTGGTGCTGCCCACGGCGGTGCTGCCGAACATCACCGAATTGGGGGACGCTGCTGGCGTTGGCAACGGAGCGAACGGCGGCGGCGGTGGTGGTGTAACGGCGGCTTGAATATGCGCCGCTACGTCGGAGATCTGTTGCGGCGTCCAGGTTGAATACGTGCCCATGACTTGGCCGGCGTTGCCGTTGATCGCGCTTTGAATGCGCGCACGAATAGCCGCTTCGGTAGCTCCAGGAAAACGCAAGTCTCGAAACGTGCCAGCAAAGCCGTGGCAGTCCTGGCAGCTTACCTGCGCGCCACCGACCGCTGTGCGCTGCACGTACAGCGTGGCGCCGGTCGCTGGGACACCGGCTTGCGCCAGAGCACCCGCGGTGTAGAAGGAAGCCAGCGCCATTGCGGCGTGCGGCAGATGACGCAACCAAAAAAATTCGCGGCGATTCAGCATGGGAGCGCGGAAACCTAGGTATCTGATAGAAGATCAGTCTATCTACGGCGCGCGCAATTTTCGTCGTGCGAACGGTCTAGCGTCCGCCGCGCAAACGCAGTAATTCAGCTGTTATGCCTGCGCTTCTCGCTCGATAAGTGCGCGCTTGCGTTCGACGCCCCAGTGATAGCCACACAATGAGCCGTCGGTTCTGATGACTCGATGACACGGAATGGCCACTGCGAGCGGATTGGCTCCAATCGCTGCGCCGACCGCGCGCGATGCTTTGGGCGCCCCAATGCGATGGGCTATATCGCGATAGCTGGCCGTCTTGCCCGTCGGTATTTCGCGCAACGCCTGCCAAACGCGTTGTTGAAACGCGGTGCCGCGCACGTCGAGCGGCAAGTCAAGCCCGAGTGCAGGCGCTTCAACGAATCCGACCACCTTGGCAACCGTCTGTTCGAACGCAGCGTCGCCGCCGATCAAATGCGCGCGTGGAAATCGATCCTGCAGATCGCGCGCCAGCGCATCGGGATCATCGCCGATCAATATCGCGCACACGCCGCGTGCGCTCGCCGCGACCAGGATCGAGCCGAGCGAGCACTCTCCGACTGCAAAGCGAATGCCGGTATTGGCGCCACCGGCTCTATATTCGGTCGGCGTCATGCCCAGGATGTCGTTCGATTGCTCATAAAAGCGCCCGTTCGAGTTGTACCCGGCGTCGTAGATCGCTGCAGTCACAGTACCGCCGCGGTCGAGTTCTGACTTGATTCGCCTGACGCGATGCGCGGCGGCGTACTGCTTGGGAGTGACACCGGTGGCCGCCTTGAACACGCGGTGCAGATGAAACGAGCTCAGTTGCGCGTGAGTTGCGAGTTGTTTGAGACTCGGCGCGTGCTCGGCGTTCTCAATTAGCCGGCACAGATCGGCAATCTTCGCTGCGGTCTGCTCGGAGTGCGAAAGTTGATCGGGCCTGCACCGTTTGCACGGGCGGAAGCCGGCCCGCTCGGCAATCGTAGCCGTGACGTGAAACTCAATGTTCTCGGGCCGGGCAGGGCGTGACGCGCACGACGGGCGACAGTATACGCCGGTGGTTCTCACCGAATAGAAAAATTCGCCATCGGCCGACGCATCGCGCCCCACCACTGCTGCCCAGCGCGGGTCACTGACCGTGGCAGCGGCGAGCGTTTCAGTTTTGGTTGTTACGTTCATTGAATCTTCCAGTCGTCAGTATCAACAAACTGGAAGGTAAAGATTTACGATCGTTTTGCCACTCTGCGTCTTGCGGTTGAATTCAGAGCGCAGCCTACTTGTCCTTGCCCTTGCCGTGCCCCTTGCCCTTCGAGCCGCGATGTTCACTCTGATGATGGGGCACATAGACGCGCTGGTACCAGTCGTCCTGCACGAAGTACACCGGCCGTGCACACGCGTCGTATCGGTGGCAATGCTTGCTCCACTTCTGCGCATGACCGGGAGGCACATGCAGATAAACCGGCTGCACCGGCTGCGCAATCGGCGCCGGACGAATGATCACCGGCTGCGGAAAGACCAACTGCGGCGGCGGTGCATTGCCGATGTCGATTCGGCCGTAAAAACCGGGCTGCCCGACGCTGACCGACACTTGTGCGATCGAAGCCTGAGCTGCTGCCAGGATCAACGCCGCAAATAAATAACGCTTCATATCATTCCTTTCAAGATGGCCCATGACTAACGCACGCCGGCGTCTAGGTGCCGACACAGTTGGCGCCGGTAATTGCTTATCGGCGCGAAAGCGCCGCAATTAACTCCGCGTTTGCGTTACTGGCATCCTCGTACTATCGCTGCAGCTGCCGCCGCAGGCGCTCAACTTCCTCGATCAGATCGGTTACCAGCGCGGCCAGTTCCTGATTTGCATCGAAGCTGCGCTCGGTGGTTGCCATGCGCCGCGCGCGAATCAATTGAGTGCTGACAAAACGCATTTCGCCGCCGCTCGATGAGGCGACCGAAAGCAGGCCGGATTGCACGCGTTCGATAACCCATTCGGGAGCCACGGCACACGCGCTGGCGAGCTCTTGCACGTCCAGTGCCTGCTCTTCGAGCAGAGTTCCGCTAAATACGCTACCTCGTGTCATGACTTGTCATTCATGTGCTGGCGCGGGTTAAATGACGCAAATTCGCGCTTCATTGTCGCGTACGACTGGAGTGATTTTTCATCATCGGCTGGCGGCAGCGTCAGCTCGAGCTCGAGATACAGATCGCCCGCTGAATTGCTTGACCCCGCGCCTGGAATGCCGCGACCTTTAAGTCGCAGCTTGCGGCCATTTGCAGAGCCCTTTGGCACGTTGACCTCGACGCGGCCGGAGGGCGTCGGCACTTCGATACTCGCACCCAGCGCAGCCTCCCATGGCGCCACCGGCACGGTCTGCGTGACGTCGCGGCCATCGATGCGATAGGCGGCATTAGATTCGAACGCAATCTCGAGGTAAAGATCGCCGGCGGTGGCGCCGCCGATTCCCGCACTTCCCTGCCCGCGCAGGCGAATGCTCTGCCCCTCCTTGACGCCCTTCGGTATCTGCACATCGAGCGTGCGCTCGTCCGTGACGACGTGGCCAGATTCATCGAGCCGCGCCGCGCGCAATGAAATGGGGCGCGCGGCGCCGTGATACGCGTCTGCCAGGTCGATGATGATCTTGGCGTGATGATCGCCGCCGCGCATTTGCGCGCGTGCTCCGCCGGCGCCGCGTGCGCGGGCGGAGCGGCCGAACAGCGTGTTGAAAAAGTCGCTGAAGTCTTCCGCGTTCGCGCCCGGAGTGCCCGCGTCCGAGTATTCGAAGCCGGCATCCCATCCGGGCGGTGGCTGAAAGTCCTGGCCCGATGCACGCCGCTGTGACAGTTTGTCGAAGGCTGCCCGTTTTTCGGGATCGGACAGCACCGCGTACGCCTCATTGATCTCGGCCATACGCGCGGAGGCATCGGCTTCCTTGCTAACGTCGGGATGAAACTTGCGCGCCAGCGACCGATACGCTCTCTTTATTTCATCGGCCGCGGCGGTCTTTTCGACGCCTAGCGTTTGGTAATACTCCTTGAACTCCATAATCCAATATATTCGATTACGTCACTTCACCTAGCTCCGTTCTGCGCAATATTTTGTCGCTCGCCGATTTTGAAGATGCCGCACGCAGACATCTGCCGCGGCCGATCTTCGGCTACGTGGCGGGCGGCGCCGAGGATAACGCTGCGTTGGAAGACGCAGCGGCGGCGTTTCGGAAGTGGTCGCTGGTTCCTCGTGTGCTGGTCGATGTCTCCCAGCGCTCGCCGGCGGTAGAGCTATTCGGTGAAACATATTCAGCACCGTTCGGCATTGCGCCCATGGGCATCAGCGCGCTGATCGCCTATGAAGGCGACCTTGCGCTGGCGCGCGCGGCCGAAGCGGCCAACGTGCCGATGATCGTCAGCTCTACTGGCCTGATTCCGCTCGAAGAGGTGCGCGCTGCAGCGTCCCGCGCAACGTGGTTCCAGGCTTATCTTCCTGGCGACTCGGCGCAAATTGAGGCGATGGTGCAGCGGGTTCAGGCGGCGGGTTATCGCACGCTAGTGCTGACGGTGGACGTGGCGACGTTGCCAAGCCGCGAAAACAACATACGCGTCGGTTTCACGACGCCATTGCGGCCGAGTGCTCGGCTTGCCTGGGACGGCCTGCTGCGCCCGCGCTGGTTGATAGGGACACTTATGCGAACGCTGCTAAAGCGCGGCATGCCGCACTTCGAGAATTCGGCTGCCACGCGCGGTGTGCCCATCATCGCGCGCGCAGCCGTGCGTCAATTCAGCGCTCGCGATAAGTTGACGTGGGCGCACGTCGCTCAGATACGGCGCATGTGGAATGGCAACCTGGTGCTGAAAGGGATTTTGTCGGCCGCAGATGCGCGCATCGCCGCGGATCATGCAGTCGATGGTGTGATCGTCTCGAATCACGGCGGTCGTCAGCTCGACTCATCCACGGCGCCGCTGCGCGCGTTGCCCGCGATTGTGCAAGTCAAGGGCCCAATGAAGGTGATGATCGACGGTGGCATACGCCGCGGCACCGATGTCATCAAGGCGCTGGCGCTGGGAGCAGACTTTGCGTTTATTGCGAGGCCGTTCATCTACGCCGCGGCTATCGGTGGGCAGGCTGGTGTCGCGCACGCAATCCGGTTGCTGTCGCAAGAGATCGTGCAGGACATGGCGTTGCTCGGTGTGCGTTCGCTCAACGAACTCGGTCCGCAAGCTTTGGTGGAGCATTGACGCGCGAGGATTTGAACGATCGCGTGCCAGTACGGCCGCGGCCTAAGTTTGGTGTTCAGTCCACCAGCGCTCGAATTCTTCGCGCTTTGGAATCCCGGCGCGGCCCCCGAAGCGCGTGCACTTCATCGCCGCCACTGCGGTTGCGAACTCGATTGCGGTGCGCAACGGCTGACGCTCGGCAAGCGCAAGTGCAAATGCGCCATGCCAGGTATCGCCCGCCGCCAGCGTGTCGATCACATGCACGCGCGGCGACGGCGCCTTGTGCACGCGCTCACCGTCGAACCACACGACCCCTTTGGCTCCCAGCGTGACGCCGCAAACGACGTTGCGCCCGCCGTAGAGTTGGGGCAACGCACGTTCCGGTTCGCCCATGTCAAAGCTCTGCAGCATCGACTGCGACAGGAACGGATGCGTCGCAAGCGCCGCGGTGGCACGAACCTGTGGCGGGTCTCCGGCGTCACCGTCGAACACGCTCGGTTTTTGTGCCGCCGCCGCCGCGTCGAACAGGCGCTGCGCGCCGGCGGGCCACCGCGTGTCTGCCAACACAGCGTCGGCGTGCGCGACCTGCTCGGTTGGTAGCCACGAAGCGTCGGGCGGATAACCCTGCGGCTGTACCGATACGACCAGGCGCTCGCCGCGCGCGTCGATCAGGATCGATGCGATCTTGGTGCGGAATCCGGCCAGACGCCGCAGCGTTGAAACATCGATGCCTTCGTGTTTCAGCAGCGCAATGACCTGGTCGCCGGTCTCGTCGTCGCCGACGCGACCCCAGTAGATGGCGCGGCCGCCAAGCCTTTGCACGGCCACTGCAGCATTGGCGCCCATGCCGCCACCGGTTTCGACGAAGTCGGTCGCGGTGATCTTGACCGACGGCAGCTTGACTTCATCGACCAGAAAAATCTGATCGATCGTGGCTGAGCCGCCGACGCAGATAACACAAGGCCGGCGGGCTTCATTGGAAGTTGCCATGCAACGAGGCTAGGGCCTGTTCACACTAAAACATGAGTGCGAAAGGCCAAGCGGCCTTTCCCTGCGGGTTGGGTCGAAATGCGGCGTCTGCTTTGGCGAGCGGCTTGCGAATGGAACCACCATTCGACAGCGCCGCTCTTCGCGCATCCATCCGCATTGCGACCCAACGCATCTCATGTTTTAGTGTGAACAGGCCCTAGCCGCTGGGCGCGGGTTCTGCGCGTTGCCTGCGCCGTAGTAGTTGCAGAACAACGACGCAGGCCAGCAATGCAAACCCGATCGCGTCGAGCCAGGACCGGGGGTAGATCATCACCAGGCCCGCGACGATCAGAATTATTCGTTCAATGAGCGTCGTCTTGGTGAGTAGCCAGCCCTCGGCCGCTGCCGCGAGCGCGACCAGCGCAACCACCACCGTGCCGGTGATCCAGGCCACGTCCCACCACGTGCCGCCCGGCGGCAGCGCGAGCAGCAGGCCGACACCCAGCGGGTCGAGTACAAATACGAACGGCACGACGAATGCGGGCAGTGTGTACTTCCACGCTTGGAAGGTCGTCTTGTAAGGATCGCCCCCGGTAATTGCTGCAGCGGCAAAAGGTGACAATGCGGTCGGTGGCGAAACTTCGGACAACACGGCGTAGTAGAAGATGAACATATGCGCCGCAAAGTCGGGCACGCCGAGCTTGATCAGCGCCGGTGCGGTAATGACCGCGCAGATGATGTAGGACGCCGTAACAGGAACCGCCA
>JACCZX010000004.1 GCA_013695705.1 Burkholderiaceae bacterium
AACAGCGAAATCACGCCGAGTATCTCGACGATCTCACCGTCATCCCAATGCGCGCGCAATTCCGCCTCGATTGCGGGAGTGACCGCATTCGGTAAAGACGCAGCAGCGATTGCAAACTCAAAAGCGGCGCGCTCGGCCACAGTGAACACTTCGCTCGACCGGAAATTCCAAATCTGCGCCAGTCGTTCCGCGGTTGCGCCGTAGCGGGTAGCGGCGAGCGCCGTATGCGCTTGGCAATAGCGGCAACCCGCCGCCGTCGAGGCAAGCAGCCCGATTAGCCGTTTCTGCTCGGAGGTCAGACGACCTTCGTTTCGCATCACGGCGCGATTCAGCTCGATGAACGCGCGCGCGATGGCGGGCCGCCGTTGCATCGTCAGTACCGAGTTCGGCACAAAGCCGAGTGTCTCTAAAAAGAATTT
Organism: Burkholderiaceae bacterium; assembly: GCA_013695705.1. Lineage (GTDB taxonomy): Bacteria > Pseudomonadota > Gammaproteobacteria > Burkholderiales > Burkholderiaceae_F > JACCZX01. Next base: position 420 of record JACCZX010000004.1, read on the forward strand.
CGCCAGTTCGGCGACGTCGGCGTCGTGGTCAGCCGAGAGGGGTGCTACCAGTGGCATCGGGTGTTTCGGTGTCGCCAATAACCCAGCCTAGAACGTGATCCGCACCAAATCCGCCATAGCACCATCCAGCGCAGGGTAGCGGAAGCTGTATCCAGCCTCCAAGGTCCGCTTCGGCTTGACGTTCTGGCCTTCCAGCAAGATGGAGGCGCGATCCTGGCCGACCACGGCGCGCACTAACCACGCTGGTGCCGACCAAACGATCGGCCGCCGCAGCCGCTTCGCCAGGACCGCGGTGAATTCGCGGTTGCTGACGACGCCGGGTGCAACCGCGTTGTAGCGGCCTCGGGTCTCCTCCGAATCGATCAGGTGCACGAACACTCCGACCGTGTCATCAATGTGAATCCACGGCACGGGTTGCCGCCCATGCCCCATCACCGCACCGAGCCCAAGGCAGAACGGCAGACGAATCAGCGGAAGAAAACCATGCGCTCGGCCAACTCGCCACAGCTTGCCCAGCGTCGACGTGCGGTCAACTGCACCCAGTACGACGCCGATGCGCACGGCGACGTGGCGGATGCGGGCTGAATCGATGCCGCTGGCCGCTTTCTCCCACTGAGCGACAAGTTCAGCCGGAAAGTCGATGCCCATCGGCTCTGAGGATTCATCGAGCTCCGGGTAGCGCGCGTGAGACGCGACCTCGCCCGTACCGTACGCACACTTACCGGCGGCGGAAATGAAAGCTGCTGGCGGATGTTCCATCGCGTTCAAGGCACGCACCAGTGAGAGCGTAGTGTCGACTCGTGAATGCAGCACTTCATGAATAAACGCGTCGTTCCAGCGCCGCCGCAAATCTAGGATGTGCTGGCCGGCGAGATTGATCACCACGTCACACGGCGGAATATCGCCGCGTTCGACGTCCTGCCACGTGATGCGACCGGGGCCAGCCGTACGCGATATCCAGGTGACCTTGTCTCCGCGCGTACGCAGACGCGCCGTGAGTGCCGAGCCAATGAAACCACTGCCGCCGCCGATCAAGATGTGCATGCCCGTGCCTCCGCTTCAGGGATTACGTCAGATATGGCCGCCGGTGCCGAACGCGCAGCGAAGCCCATGTATGAGAGCGACAAATCCTTGCTCTTCGCGAGCACGAAGCTGTTGCCCATTTGACCGAAGTTGATCCAGCCGAGCTTGAGTCGCACCAGTGAGACCAGTGCTTTGAGCGGATTCACCGCCGGCGACAGGCCTGCGAACTCGTGCGTCAAGAGGCCGTGTCGCTCAAGGCTCGCCGCCAACTCTCGCGGGCGGATGAACTTTTCCCACACGTGCAGATTGCGCGGGATCAAGCGCGTCGGCGCCCAGTCCTGCGCCAACTTGATTGCGATCAGTTTGCTGCGCCACGTTCGGTTGATGGTGTCGAAGAAGAAAACACCGCCTGGCTTTATCACGCGTGCGATCTCGGCAATTACGGAGTCGAAGTCGTCGACATGCTCGAGCACGTCGCAACAGCAAACCACATCGAATTGCGCGGCGTTGAACGGTAGCGCCGCCGCATCGCCGGCCTGATAGCTGATCGCGAGGCTCATCGACCGCGCGTGGTCGCGCGCCGCGGCGAGCGTCGGCAGCGATCGATCGATGCCCGTCACAGCGCAGCCGATCGCTGCGAAGCGTTCCGATAATAAACCGCCGCCGCAGCCTACGTCGAGAACCGACAGCAACGGCGGCGTTTTTCCGAATCGTTGTGCCAGGATTTCGCGAAAATATTCGAAGCGCGGCGGGTTGACCGAGTTGCGAAGAAGCGCCATGAAGGATTCGTCGCTCCACCAAGCGGCCGCAATGCGGTCGTAGATTGCGTTGTCGATGGAGGCCATCGCAGTGATGTCTGAGAGATATCTCAGCTCGCCGGTCGTTTTTTCGCCTTCGCCAGAGCGACACTTTCCTTCTTCAGCCGTCGGCTAACGGGGCAGAAGGTGGCGACATACTTGTGCAAAGTGCTTAGCAGATTGTCATCAGCCACGCTGTAGTGGACAAATTGGCCGCGCTTGTCACCCTTGATAAGACCCGCCTGCTCGAGAACCCTCAGATGCTTCGAGAGCGACGGCTTGGTCATTTCAAACCGCTCGGCGATCTCCCCCGCCGTGAGCGATGTCTCCGAGAGGTAGGCAAGGATCCGCCGACGCGGAGTCGAGGCCAAAGCGGCGAAGACGTTTTCAATGTCCATGCAATCTCTCAGTAATTATTTAATTAGCAAATTAGCTAATTAGCGTGTAAGGTAACAGCATGCAGTGCAAGGCGCAAGGGTTTGAAAGGAGAATCGCCGTGAAGAACTCGTCAGCCCAGGAAGATGTGTGGCTCGTCTACGACGATCAATGCCCGGTCTGCAGGACCTACTGCAAATACGTTCGAATTCGCGACACCGTCGGCCGCCTACGCCTGGTCGATGCACGGCAGCCGGGCGAACTGATGGACGAGATCACCGCAGCGGGTCTCGACATCGACCAGGGCATGGTGCTTAAGTTGGGGAACGCGCTCTACTACGGCACGGATGCCATTCACATGCTGAGCCTGCTCAGCACCCGCTCGGGTTGGTTCAACCGCCTTTGCTTCATGTTCTTCGGCACGCGGTGGGGCGCGCGCTTGTTTTATCCGATCGGAAAAGCCTTTCGCAATGTGCTGCTCAAGCTGCTGGGCATTTCGTATATCTACAACCTGAAACAGCCGGGCAGCCCACAGGCGCAGTGAGGCGCGGCCGCATTACTCGTAAACGCGCGGATTGTTAGACCGCGTACTGATAAGAACGCGCGCGCTACCTCTGCGCCAAATCACGATGCATTCACTTAGCGCCTTGCCGCGGTATGCGCGCGTCCGACGTACGGGACGGGCATGCGCACCAGGCAGCACTCACGAGGCTGGCCCGCTGACGGCAGCTTGCCGAGAGAATTGGGTGGATCCGCAAGGCGAATCGAAATATTTACGCTGCGATCAGAGCAACTGCTCGGCCGCTAATACTGTTCCTTAGCAGCTCGCGGCGTTGCTTGTTGGCGTGCGGATCGAATCCGAAGCGCCTCCAGGTCGCCGCGATATCGGTTGCTGCGGCCGGGATGTAATTGAAGCGAAGGTCTAGCAATCGCGTGGCGGGCTTCAGTTCGTCGTGTGCATGTCTCATGGCAGTGCTCCTTGGCGTTCTTGATAGCGCTTGCACGGTAAGGCGAACACGCCGCCCGCGCCGCTGACCGTTCCACCCCAGAGCTGCAGAATATTCACGAGGCCAAGCACGCCTAGCCCTTGATGCACATGATCTGCTTCAGCGTGTGCACGACTTCGACCAGTTCAGACTGCGCCGCCATCACGGCGTCGATGTCCTTGTACGCACCCGGAATTTCGTCGAGCACGCCGGCGTCTTTGCGGCATTCGACGCCTTCGGTCTGCTTGCGCAGATCGTCGAGTGTGAACTGACGCTTGGCCGCGTTACGTGACAGACGGCGCCCCGCACCGTGTGAGCAGGAGTGATACGCGTCGGCGTTGCCTTTCCCGCGCACGATGAACGAACGCGCACCCATGCTGCGCGGAATGGTTGCTCAATGCGTTGAGGTCCATGACGTTCTCACCGCCTGCGACGCAACCCCTGAACCAGGGTTGGTGTTGCATCTGTATGTTTCCGCCTTACTCGCCGAGCTTGATGT
>JACCZX010000075.1 GCA_013695705.1 Burkholderiaceae bacterium
GTCTCACGCGCAAGCGTTGGGCGGAGATGGCCTGCCTTTAGGGCGTCGCCCGAGGAACGGAGCAGGCGCCGGGCTTTCGGCGAAACTGTGCTTTAGCCCAGTTTCGACGCGGCGTCTGCGAGTACCGCAGTGGTTGGCACTTCAGTGCCCGACGCCCAGGTAGGCCAGCTCCGCCCAACGCTTGCGCGCTGCGAGAATTTAAAACGGGCACAATCTTCACGTGCCATCGCCCACGATCCGCATTCTCGGCATTGATCCCGGTCTTAATCGGACCGGTTACGGCGTGGTGGAAATCACCGGCAGCAAGCTCGGCTATATCGCTGCCGGCGTGATTCGCGTGCCTGCCGGTGATCTGCATCAGCGCCTCGGCACAATTCTGCGGTCGCTTGCGGCGGTGATTCGCGAGACGCAGCCGCAGGTCGCCACGATCGAGAAAGTTTTCGTCAACGTCAATCCGCAGTCGACGCTGCTGCTGGGGCAGGCGCGCGGCGCTGCGATCTGCGCCGCAGTGACCGAAGGCCTTGTGGTTCACGAATACGCGGCACTGCGCATCAAGCAGGCTGTCGTCGGCTTTGGCCAGGCCGATAAGCGGCAGGTGCAATTAATGGTGCAGCGTCTGCTTTCGCTCGACAGTGCACCGGGTAGCGATGCTGCAGACGCGCTTGCCTGCGCGATTTGCCATGCGCACTCGGCCAGTTTGTTGATTGCGTTGAAGTCGCAGGACCATGTGACCGCGCGCGCGCGTTCGTCGTCGAGCGGCCGCCGCGCCTGGACCGCGCGTCTTCAAGGCATCGAGTAGACGGACGACGATGATTGGCCGTATCGAAGGCCGGCTGCTGGAAAAAAACCCGCCGGCGATACTGGTCGACGCCAACGGCGTGGGCTATGAGATCGACGTTCCGATGAGCACGTTCTACCAACTGCCTGCCGTCGCGGAGCGTGTCACGTTGCTAACGCATTTGATCGTGCGCGAAGACGCGCAGCAGTTGTACGGATTCTCAACCCATGGCGAGCGTGCCGCGTTTCGCGAGCTGATAAAAATTTCCGGGGTCGGTGCGCGTACCGCGCTCTCGGTGCTCTCAGGTCTGTCGGTCGACGAGCTCGCGCAGACGATCACACTGCAGGAGAGTGCGCGTTTGACGCGCGTGCCGGGTATTGGAAAAAAAACTGCCGAGCGCTTGCTGCTTGAATTAAAAGGCAAGCTTGGTGCCGATCTCGGTACGGCTCGAACGAATCCCGCAAGCGATGCTGCGACCGACGTCATGCACGCGTTGCTCGCTCTCGGCTATAACGAACGCGAAGCCAACGCTGCGGTGCGCGCTCTGCCGGCCGATGCAGGAGTGTCTGACGGCATTCGTCAGGCGTTGAAGTCACTGGCCCGATGAAGAGTGTTCAATGACCGAGGCAGAACGCATCGTCGCGGTCAAGGCGACCTCGCCAAACGAAGAAGCGATTGAGCGTGCACTGCGGCCTACTTCGCTTGCAGAGTACGTCGGGCAGCCGAAGGTGCGCGAACAGCTCGGCATTTTTATCGAAGCCGCGCGCAATCGTGCCGAGTCGCTTGACCACGTGTTGCTGTTCGGTCCGCCCGGGCTCGGTAAGACCACGCTGGCGCACATCATCGCCCGCGAAATGGGAGTCAACCTGCGGCAAACCTCCGGACCGGTGCTAGAGCGGCCGGGCGATCTGGCCGCGATCCTGACCAACCTCGAAAAGAACGACGTTCTTTTTATCGACGAGATTCATCGGCTGAGCGCGGTAGTCGAAGAAATTTTGTATCCGGCGCTGGAAGACTTTCAGATCGACATCATGATCGGCGAGGGGCCGGCGGCGCGCTCGATCAAACTCGATCTGCCGCCTTTCACTTTAGTAGGCGCCACCACTCGCGCAGGCATGCTGACCAATCCGTTGCGCGACCGCTTCGGCATCGTCGCGCGCCTCGAGTTTTATTCGACTGACGAGCTCACGGCGATCGTGCGACGCTCGGCGCGCTTGTTGAAAGCTCACCTGACCGAGGAAGGCGCGCGCGAAATTGCGCATCGATCACGCGGCACGCCGCGTGTTGCCAACCGCTTGCTCAGGCGCGTTCGCGATTTCGCTGAAGTCAAAGGCACTGGTGAGATATCGCAAACCGTGGCCGATGCTGCGCTCGCAATGCTTGAAGTTGATCGCCTGGGACTCGACGTAATGGATCGGAAGCTCCTGCTCGCGGTCATAGAGAAGTTCGCCGGCGGACCGGTGGGTATCGATAATCTGGCAGCAGCGGTTGGCGAAGAGCGAGACACGCTGGAAGATGTTGTCGAGCCCTATCTGATTCAGCAAGGGCTGTTGCAGAGAACGCCGCGCGGCAGGGTCGCGGCAGTCACAGCGTATCGGCACTTCGGAATCGTCGAGGCGCGTGGCGGACGTAGTGCCGATGATTTGTTTTAGCGCTGGACGCTGCCAGCCGCACACGCGCTGCTGCGATGCCGCATCACTGGCACTAACATTGCATGGTTTCGCTCACGCAAACTGGCTAGAATCGCCGGCTTTTGCTGAGCAAGCCCAGGAGAATGGATTGACAAGGGCAACCGAAGTGAAAGCGGAAGAGAGGACCTAAGATGGACTTCTCTCGCACCCAGCGCGATCCGACACGTAAGTTTGTCGGCATCGGCGCCGTTGTGCTTTTTCATATCGTCATCGTGTATGCACTGATCACGGGTCTGGCGCGCAAAGTTGTCGAGGTGGTGAAAGGCCCGATCGAGGTCAAGGTGATTGAAGAGATCATCAAGAAGCCTCCGCCTCCGCCGGAGTTGCTGCCTCCACCGCCCAAGCTGCAGGCGCCGCCGCCTCCTTTCATTCCACCGCCGGAGATAAACATTCAGCCGCCGCCGACACCGGCGCCGACGATCACAGCGGTGACGCCTGAGCCGCCGCCGGCACCGCAAGCACCGGTGATCGTGGCGGCGCCCGCGCCGACCCCGGCTCCTGCCCCGCCCGTAGTACAAAGCGCCGCCGTGGTCTGCCCAAACTATCGCGAGGCGTTAGGTTCGGTTGCCTATCCACGCGAAGCGGCACTCGACAACATTCAGGGCGAGGTGCTGGCGGAGTTCACGCTTTCAGCCACAGGACAGATACGCGATATCGTGATCAAGTCGACCACCAATCGTGTCTTCAACCGGCCCGCGATCCAGATGATTCAGACCCGGCTCAGCTGCAAGGGGCAGGGGCAGGACGTAAAGTTGTCGCTGCCGATCAGCTTTAAACTGAATTAACAATAGAGTCAGGACGGCTCACAAGGCACCTGGCTACCCAATCTTCAACAAGGAGAATTTCAATGACCGGGTTTTTTCGTCGTGCGGCAGCGCTGACCGCGCTCGTGCTGGTTGCAGGATTGGCGCCCAGCCTGACAGCGGCGCAGCAAGATCCAACCAAGTCCGCGCCCCCGGTATTGGTTCCGCCCGCTGACACCCAGGTCGCACCGGCGCCTGTGACGGTGCCGGTTGCGCCTGCGCCGACCAAAGCAGTCGTTGAAACCGAATCGGTAGAAAACCCTTATGGTCTGGAGGCGTTATGGCGCCAGGGTGATTTCGTATCGAAGGGCACGCTCATTATTCTTGTGATCATGTCGATGGGCAGTTGGTACATCCTGTTCGTCAAACTGTGGGAGCAATACAAGCTGATGCGCGAAGCGAAAGACATGCGCACCGCATTCTGGAAGGCTCCGTCCCTGAAGGAAGGCGCCAATCGACTCGACAAGAAGAGCGCGTATCGCTATATCGCCGAATCGGGTCTGGAAGCCAACGAGCATCACGAAGGCGCGCTGACCGAAAACATCGATCTGAACGACTGGGTCACGATGTCGGTGCAGCGCTCGGTCGATACGGTGCAAAGCCGCACGCAGGACGGGCTTGCATTTCTGGCGACGGTTGGTTCAACGGCGCCGTTCGTTGGATTGTTCGGCACCGTGTGGGGCATCTATCACGCGCTGACCGCTATCGGGATTGCGGGCCAGGCGTCGATCGACAAAGTGGCGGGGCCGGTGGGCGAGGCCCTGATCATGACCGCGATCGGTTTGGCAGTCGCCGTGCCGGCGGTAATGGGCTACAACTGGCTGGTTCGGCGCAATAAGGTTGCGATGGATGGTGTGCGCACATTCGGGGCCGACCTGCACGCGGTACTGCTCGGTCGTCGTCCTGAAATGCGTTCCGTGGCGCCGGCGCGCTAGCGGCGAAACAGGAGCCCGCCACGGCCATGAGTCTCGGATCGTCGGAAAACGAAGACGACGAGGTGATCGCGTCGATCAACACCACGCCGCTGGTCGATGTGATGCTGGTTCTGCTGATCATTTTTCTGATCACTATTCCGGTGGTTACGCAGTCGATCGCGCTGTCGTTACCGCAGGAAAGCAA
>JACCZX010000147.1 GCA_013695705.1 Burkholderiaceae bacterium
CCCGGTCACCTTGCCCCGATGGCACCGTTGTCCTGGCTTTGGTTCTAACATCGGACGCCAACGAGGCGCCCTGATCGTCGCTTTCTTTAAATTGTCCCTGCTTGGAGCGACGCACATAGCGCTTGTCGCCACGCGGAGCAATCAACTCACGCCTACCGGATACCTTGGTTGCTTTCTTGCTGGATGACTTCGTCGTCTTCCGAACTGACTTCGCGGTCTTCCGGGCTGACTTTTTCGCGGTCTTCCGGGTTGTCTTCGTGATTCTTTTCACTGCTTTCTTGATTTTGTTGACCGCTTTCTTGATGGATTTCTTCACTGTTTTTCCGACGGATTTCTTTGTTGCCATTGCTCGCTCCTCGATTTGCGAAAGTTCGCCATTGTTAATCGATGGCGCGGCTGACGACAAGCAGTTTCGTCACGCAATCGATTCCGCTGCAACAATCTGTGGCGGCAGCGGCGCATCGAGCGCAGCACAGATCATGCGCAGCGTGCTCGCGGCGCGCCAGTTGGTGTCGTTATCGACAAACGCAGCGGCGGTGGCCGCCTTGATCAGTTGCGGTTTGGCAAGCGGCGCCAGCTGATTCAAACGATCGAGCGCAGCCGAAACATCGGCGAGCTTGATTGCATCGGTTCTCACCAGCGACAGCTCCGGCCCCGGCAGCAGCAACGCTCCGGCGTTAAATGCATGCTCGGGCCGCATCGGCAGTCGGACCGCCGCGAGCAGCGAGAGCACCAGGGCAGTCTCCTGAGCGAGCTCGCTCACTGCGCGATAGCGCACCGGCACCGCACGACCCGCATCCAGCCCAAGCCGTCGCTGCAGAATAGTGAAGAGCAGGAATTCGCGGATCGACACGCGGCCATCGGCGGCGATCAGCAACTGTGAAAGTTTCAGCACGCGGTGCCTCGCCTGATCAGGCAGCTTGCGCAGCGCCGGCATTGCCACATCGAGCAGCGGCTGGCGCGCGCCCGGCGGCAATGACTGAACCAACTCGTGAAACTGCTCAGCAGTGCGTGACGCCTCGGTGCCATATGCCTCGGAGATCAGCTGGCACTGCTGCGCACGCAGTGCGTGGTCTTTTTCAACCAGCAACGCATACACGATCAGCTGTGCCTGCGTGGCGTCGCTCGCGGCGTGCCGCAACGTGTCGACGATCGAACGCTGTGAATGATCCAGAGCAAAGTCGCGGTCAACCGGCGCTGCGACGGTGCCCACCGCTGCCGCTACGTCGCTCGGCGCCGATGCGCCTGCTGCGGCAAGTGCGAACAGTCCAGCGACCGGCGACAGCGCGCTGGCCGAAGCGCCCGCTGCGGCTTCGCCAGTACGCCAGCCGGCCGCCGGCACAAACTGAATCGGAGAGCGCGGGCGCGCGGGTGAAGGCGCCGGCTCCAACCCGCCCATCGACAGCGCCAGCGCATTTTCGGGTGCCGGCAGAAATTCCTGCTGACGACCATAGATGCGCTGCACTCGCTCTTCAGCGACGGGTGCGTCGCAAACAACCCGCGCACAAAGCTGGGACGCGCGGCGCCGAGAAAGAGATGCGACAACGTTTCGGCTTGCGGATGATCGATCCGGGTGCCGAGGCCGGTGGCCTCGCCGAGCCCGCCAATCTTGCGCAATGCGCCGCCGATGCCGTCGGGATTGCGCGTGAACTGCACCGCACTGGCGTCGGCCAGGAACTCGCGCTGCCTGGAAACAGCGGACTTGATAAGCCGGCCAAAGAAAACACCGATGTAGCCGAGTATCCACAGCGCGATGCCGGCGAAAAACAGAACCGCCAGCGCGCTGCCGCCACTGCGCCCCTGGCTGCTGCTACTGCTGCTGCCGCGGCTGCGTCCGCCGAGTTCGAGCAGCAGGCGCCCGGCGAGTGCGACGATCAACAAACCATGCAGCACGCCGATCAAGCGCAAATTGAGCCGCATGTCGCCGTTTAACACGTGCGAAAACTCGTGCGCGATTACGCCCTGCAGCTCGTCGCGCGACAGCCGCGTCAACGCCCCGCGCGTAACCGTAATTACCGCGTCGTTGATCGAATGGCCGGCGGCAAACGCATTAATCGCAGTTTCGTTATCCATCACGTACACGCGCGGCACCGGCGTGCCCGAGGCGATTGCCATTTCCTCGACCACATTGACGAGGCGCCGATCGAGCAAGTCGCTGGTCGTCATGTCCACTTCGCGTGCATCGACCAGGTTGGCAACCGCTTCACCGCCGGTGGCAAGCGCGTTCATCTTGAACAAGGTACCGCCGCCGATAAGCCCCAGCACCATGCACGTATTGACGAAATAAAATCCGATCGGCAACGCCGCAGTGGTCCGGGCGAAGCCGGCTGGCGCAAGAAAGCCAAGGTAAATCGCCGCAGCGGCGGCGTTGACGGCAATGACGATGAGAACTACCGCGATCGCAAACAGCACGATGAGCCGGCGCGTCGATCGGCGAGCAATCTCCTGGTGCTCGAAAAAATTCACGGCGGTATGGAGGCTAGTGGGGCCGCGCGCCGAGCCCGGCGATCGCACCGACGCCGATGGCGAGTACCGCGAGCGTGAAGATCAGCGAAATCGCGGTCCAAAAGATGGTCGGATCGTCGTCGCGCCGGATCCAGTCGCCAGCGACGTCGCTGTCCCAGATCGTGCCGCGCCGGATATTAATAACGCCCCACGCGATCAGGCCCGCGCCGAACGCGAACAGAATCCACATCGCCAGCATGGTTCAGAAACTAACGCGAACCGCCTGCCGCTCTTCTTCGTTCTCGGTCGCTTGCAGCAACTCCGCCGGAGTGAACGTAAACGCGCCGGCAATGACGTTGGTCGGGAACTGCTGCACGGCGGTGTTGTAGCTCATCACCGAATCGTTGAACGCCTGCCGCGAGAAAGAAATCTTGTTCTCCGTGGCAGTCAGCTCCTCGGTCAGCTGCATCATGTTCTGGTTGGCTTTAAGGTCCGGGTAGGCCTCGGCCAATGCGAACAGTTTCGACAGCGCTCCGCTTAACGCGCCTTCGGCTACGACCAGGCCCTGGATCGCCGGCATTGAACCTGGATCGGCGGCGGCCGCTGCGTTTGCGGTGACTGCGGAATTGCGTGCACGAATAACGTTTTCGAGCGTCTCGCGCTCGTGCTTCATGTACGCCTTGGCGGTTTCGACCAGATTTGGAATCAGGTCATACCGGCGCTTGAGTTGAACGTCGATCTGCGCGAATGCGTTCTTGAACTTGTTGCGCAGACTCACCAACCGGTTGTAGGCGCCGACCGCCCAGAACACGATCGCTGCAATAACGACCAGCACGATGATCCAACCCATCGAATCCTCCCCAGTCAGTTGCTGAAAGCCGGCCTCACGGTCAGCGGAGGCGGACTATAAGACAAACGTCGGCCAGCGCAAGCCCGAGTTGATGAAAGCAACGTAGAGCCGAAAGCCGTCAGCGCGGTGCGGCTGGCGTTGAAGTCCCTTGCGTTGTCGTCACCGGCGTAGTCGTGATCGGCGCGGGCGCCGGGTTCGGCGCTTGCGGCGCGGGTGGCGGCGCGGCGCCGACTCTGCGGCGATTGACTTCATCGGCCGACGCAACGTCGAATAGTTTTACAACCTGCTGCACGCCGGTAACGCGGCTCGCCACGTGTGCGGCAACATCGGCTTCTTTCTGCGTCACCGCGCCCATCAGATAGATGACGCGCCGCTCGGTGATGATGTCGACCGAATTAAAGGCAATCTCGCGCGTATTGACAAAAGCGGCGCGCACGCGGGCACCAAGCGTGTTGTCGTCGGTGCGCTCGCCGAAGGTCGACGGCGCGGCGACCACCAGCTCGTTGTTGACGATGCGTACGTTTTTGGAACGCGATGCAATGGCGCCTGCCTCGGCCCGCAACGCGTCACTGGCAACTTCCCCGCTCAACAGCACGCGGCGTTCAAAGCTGTTGACGTTGATGTGCACATCGTTGCCGCGCAGCGAATTCGACAACTCATTGGCGACCCTCACCTCGATCGTCTTGTCGTCGAGTTGTGCGCCCGTGCTGCGGCGATCAGTTGCGACGGCAGCAGTGCCGGCAGCAATGCCGCCGATGATTAGTGGCGCACACGCCGGCAACAACAGCGCCGCAACGACAGCGGCGGATGTCCACTTGCTAGTTACGTTCATTGCGGTCTCCTCCAACGCTTACGCAGAAAACGCATCGCGTATCCACTCGATTGTGCCACCGCCGTCGACGGTGACCACGTCGAAGCGGCACGCCGGCCAGCGCTCACCGTAATTGGCCAACAGCCAGTGCTGTGCCGCGCGCGCGATTCGCTTCTGCTTCAACCCATCGACGCTGACGGCAGCGCCACCATACCGCGAACTGCCGCGCATCCGAACTTCGACAAACACAAGCACGTCGCGTTCACGGGCGATCAGATCGACTTCGCCGTCGCGATAGCGCGCGTTGCGAGCAACCACGCGGCATCCCGCGGCGACGAGATGCCTGGCAGCGGCGTCTTCCGCGGCGTCGCCGGTGCGCTGTTTCGGCGTTCGAATCGAGCTCCGCGGCGTCACAGACGGAACTCTCACTCGCGCTCGATCGTTCCGTTGCGGTAGATCGCCGATATCGGGGTGCGCTCGACTCGCACGCCTTGACCGCGATCGATTCGCAGCCGGCCAGTTACACCATCGATCTCGAAACGCGTCTCGCCCTTCATCCATTCCTGCGCGACGCGATAGGCGTCGATCCCGAGCGCATACAGCCTCGCAGTTTCCAGCGTCATCGGCAGTGCGCGTTCGCCCGCGGGGGCACGCGTCGAGCTTGGGGCGTTAGCGGGCGTTGGATAAACCATCACGGCGGGATGATCAGGTTGCAGCAGCCAAGGCATGTCAATAAAGCGCACGCCTTCGAGATCGAAGGCGAGCGCCGATGCGCCGGGCGAGCCCGCCGGATCGCCCACGTTGAGCATCGAGGTGCCGAAAATCGCGATGCCGCGCGGAATACGCGGCCGCACCAATGACGCTTCGCGTGCGCCGAGCGCGAAAAATACGGCGTCGAAGGTGCCGGTTTCGAACTGTCTGCCGAGCCGGTTCAATGCGGCAGGCGTTGACTCAACCATCAACGGCACCTCGCCCGCCGCACGCAGTGCGTTGACGAAACCCTGCGCGACGCGTCGCTCGAGCGCGCCAGTTCCAGTCAGAACCATGATGCGTGCGCCGGTTGATATGCCGGGCCGCATGTTGATGAAGCCCGCCAGCGCAATCTGGACCGCACGCTCGGCTTCGGCCTCCGCCGGCAGGCCAAATGCAATCATCGTTCCCGGCGCGGCGGCGTCGCGATCGGGTGTATTCAACGTCACCAGCGGCAACACCGCGCGTCCCCCTTCGACGATCGCATTAACCGCGTCGCGCCGCAACGGACCGACGGCGACTCGCACACCGCGATCGCGCGCCGCATTCAGCGCTGACGCCAGTTGCTCTACGTCGTCGTCGACTTCGATCACCTGAATCGCTGCCTGGCTGCCGCTGACCTTATGAGCCGCAAAAAACCCCTGACGCACGGCTTCCGCAGCAGTCGCGAAGATTCCCTGCTGGCTCGGCAGCAGCAGCGCGATCGCCGGCGGCGCAACGGCTATCGCCGGGCCGGGCGCCGCTGGAACGACGACTTGCGCAGCCACGCTGCATGCGACACTTGTCAGCGCGGCAAGCGATGCGAGGCGCAAGTACAACGCGCGCGATGTGGGATTGGGAGCGGTCACGCAAAACCTGCACGAAGAGTTAATCACACTGTCCGAAGTGGCATCACAGGATCTGCCGGACGGCACATTGTATGTAGTCGGCATGCCGATCGGCAATGCTGCCGATATCACGGTGCGCGCACTCTGGGTCTTGTCGCGAGTCGATGCGATCGCCGCGGAGGACACGCGACTCACCCGTCCGTTGCTGCTGCGCTATGGGATACGAACGCCGCTGATCGCCGCGCACCAGCATAACGAACGCGAAGTTGCGCAGCAGATCGTCGCGCGCATCACGCGCGGCGAGCGGATCGCGCTGGTCACGGACGCCGGTACTCCCGCAATCTCGGACCCCGGCGCGTTGATCGTGCGAACTCTGCTGGACGCGGGGCATCGGGTGATCCCGATACCGGGGCCGAGCAGCGCGGTCGCCGCTCTATCCGCAGCCGGGCTGAGTGCCGGTCCCTTCACGTTCGCCGGCTTTTTGCCGACAGCAGCACGCGAGCGCGAGCGTGCTCTTCGAATGCTGGCCGCCGACGCAAAACCGTTCGTGTTGTTCGAAGCACCGCATCGAATCACAGATCTGCTCGCACTGCTAACGATTGTGCTGCAGCCGGAGCGCCGCGTCGTGCTGGCGCGTGAGCTGTCGAAAAAATTTGAGACGATCGCATCACATCTTGCGAGCGAGTTGAGCGCGCTGACTGTCGAGCAGCGCGGCGAGTATGTCGTGTTGGTGGATGCCGCGCCAGCGAGTGAGGCTGAATCGGCCGAAATCGACTCTTCGCTTGCAAAATGGCTCTCCGCGTTGCTCGAGGAAATGCCGCCGACGCGCGCCGCTGCAATCGCGGCAAAGGCCAGCGGCCGGCCGCGGCAGCTGCTGTATTCGCTCGCGCTGCGGCTACAAGCGGGTGCGCGCAGTTCCAGTTAAGGAGCAGGCAGATTTAACGGTTCAACGCCGGCACCGCGCCATTGCCCCGCTGCGATCTGGGCATGAGTCAGGCGTTCGACCTCTACCGCAACAGTGCCGCTGGCGGCAAACCCGAGTTTCGCTGCCGCCGCATACGACAAGTCGATGATGCGATCGAATTTGAATGGACCGCGATCGTTGACGCGCACGATAACGCTCGCCTGCGTCCGCGAGTGGGTCACCCGCACATAGCTTGGAATCGGCAGCGTCGGGTGCGCTGCCGTCATCGCAAACATGTCGTAGATCTCGCCGCTAGCGGTGCGGTTGCCGTGAAATTGCTTGCCGTACCAGGAAGCGACCCCGCGCTGATGAAATGCAACATCGGTAGTCAGCGGCGTGTAGCTGCGGCCGAGCGCAACGTAGGGTCGATTAACGCGCGCCAAGAACAGCTCAACGCGCGGCGTCGCATCCGGAGTCGACGCGATGTCGTTCGGAACTTGATCGGGCGGCCCGTCGTTCTGGTAATAGCTGCCGCGCTGCGTGGTACCGCAGCCTGAGCCAAGCGCTACAACAACAACGAAGGCGCACACACCCGCGTTTTTGCTGCGTCTTTTTCGCTCAAAAAATCGTCTGGGTTCGCCAGCGATTTTTTGCTGACTAACCGGACGAAAGTAGGAGTGCACTTTCGTCCGCTCTCGTGCGCTAGCTTTGCACGAGTTTGCGATGCGCAGAAATGGCCATTAGAAATCCGCATGCCATTCCGAGTGTGACCAGCGCGGTGCCGCCGTAACTGATAAATGGGAGCGGCACGCCCACCACCGGCAGGATGCCGCTCACCATGCCCATGTTGACGAAGGCGTAGGTGAACATGATCAGCCCGATCGCCGACGCAAGCAGACGTGCGAACAGTGTTGGCGCATTAATGGCGATGGCGAACGAGCGCCATACCAAAGCCATGAACAACAACACGAGCACGACATTGCCGACGAGACCGAACTCTTCGGAGTAGACCGCAAAGATAAAATCGCTGGTGCGTTCGGGGATGAATTCCAGATGCGCCTGCGTGCCCTGCATCCAGCCTTTGCCGAACATGCCACCCGAGCCGATCGCAATCATTGCCTGGATCGTATGAAACCCCTTGCCCAGTGGATCGGTCGACGGATCGATCAGTGTCATCACCCGCTCGCGCTGATAGTCGTGCAGCAGCGTCCACGCCACCGGCAAAAGCGCGACGCCGCCAACCAGCATCACCGCGAGCCACTTCCACGGCAGGCCGGCGAAGAAAATAACGAAGACGCCCGCAGCGAGGACCAGCACGGCGGTCCCGAGGTCGGGCTGCTTGAGGATCAACGCGACCGGCACCAAGAGCAGCACCGCCGCGACCAGAAAATCCAGCCCGCGCAATGCACCTTCGCGCTTGTGGAAATACCACGCAAGCATCATCGGCACGCCGAGCTTCATGATCTCCGATGGCTGTATCCGCGTCACCTTGATATCGAGCCAGCGCGTCGCGCCCTTTACCGTTTCGCCATTTAATTCAGTGGCGACCAGCAGAGCGACGCCGATGATGTACACCGGCAACGCAAGCCGCATCAGCCACTGCGGGCGGACGTTGGCGGCGAAGAACAGCACAACAAAAGCAACTCCGAAGTTGCGAATTTGGTCGGTGACGCGCCACGGATAGTCGTTGCCTGCCGAATACAGCGTGATCAAACCGATCACTCCGAGGCTACCGATGATCGCCATCAGCGCCGGGTCGAATACGGCGACGTATGGTCGGACGATTCGGACGATCCGCTGCGCCGCCGTAGCCTTGTTCATGGACTCGCTCTTGCCGCAACGCCGGCTGAAGCGGCGAGTGCCTGGACTCGCAGCGCCGCACTGCGCAGCGGCCCCTCTTCGTCCGGGCCTTCCTTTGCGGGTGCAGTCGGCACTTTGCCGAGCAGGTGATAGTCGATCACCATGCGCGCAATTGGCGCTGCGGCGCGCGCACCGAAGCCGCCGTTTTCGACGATCACCGCCAGCGCAATCTTCGGATCATCGGCCGGAGCAAACGCGATAAACAGCGAATGATCGCGATGGCGCTCGTCGATACGATTCTCGTTGTATTTTTCGTTTTGCTTGATCGAGATCACCTGCGCGGTGCCCGTCTTGCCACCGACTTTGTACGGCGCGCCTTCGAACGCGCGCCGTCCAGTGCCGCTAATGTTGACTTCGACCATCGCTTCACGCACCAGCTTCAAGTGCTCAGGCTTGATCGGAATGCGGTAGCTCTCGTGCGGAACCGTCAAACGCTTGTCGCCGCTGCGCGCATCCTCGACCGCTTTGACCAGATGCGGGCGCATCACCACACCGTCGTTGGCGAGGATCGCGGTGGCGTGCGCCAGTTGCAGCAACGTGAACGCGTTGTAGCCCTGGCCGACGCCGAGAGAAATCGTTTCACCCGGATACCACTTCTGCTTCAGGCGCTTATCCTTCCAGGCGATCGACGGAAGAATTCCTGTCTGCTCGCCTTCGACGTCGATCCCGGTAATCTGCCCGAAACTCCATGGCTTCATGAAATCGTGAATCGTGTCGACACCCAGATCGTTGGCCAGCATGTAGTAGTAAACGTCGCTCGACTTGACGATCGAGCGGCGCATGTCGACCGGCCCGAGCGGCACTTTGTTGGAATCTCGAAAGCGCCGGTTGCCGAATACAAACACGCCGTTGTCCTGAATCACCGTCTCGGCTTTGCGCTTGCCGGTTTCAAGTGCGGCCAGCGCCAGGAATGGCTTGTAGGTCGAGCCGATCGGATACGTGCCGCGCACCGCGCGATTCAACAACGGTTTGTCCGGATCATTATTCAGCTCGTCCCAACTCTTCGGATCGATTCCGTCAACGAACAAATTCGGATCGAACGTCGGCTTGGCGACGAAGGCAAGGACATCGCCCGTCTTCGGCTCGATCGCAATCAACGCACCACGCCGATCACCGAATGCTTTCTCAGTAATCTTCTGCAGCTCGATGTCGACCGACAAAATCAGATTATTTCCAGGCA
This sequence comes from Burkholderiaceae bacterium, assembly GCA_013695705.1. Classification (GTDB taxonomy): domain Bacteria; phylum Pseudomonadota; class Gammaproteobacteria; order Burkholderiales; family Burkholderiaceae_F; genus JACCZX01. The sequence continues at coordinate 9,628 of JACCZX010000147.1, forward strand.
GCGACGGATTGCGCGACAGCGTGCGCACCGCGCGGCCACCGGCCGTGATCTCGACCTGCTCCTGTCCAGCGGTGCCGTGTAGTTCTTTTTCATAACTTTGCTCGATGCCGACCTTGCCGATGTGATCGGTGCCGTAATAGGCAGGCGCATCGCCGCGTTTTTCGATGCGCTCCATGTCGTTGGGCGAGATCCGCCCGATGTATCCGATCATGTGCGACGCGATCTCGCCCAGCGGATAGTCGCGAAACAGGCGGGCGCGCAGTTCGACATTTGGAAACCGGTATCGCTGCGCGGAAAAGCGCGCCACTTCCTCGTCGGTCAGGCGCGTTCGAATCGGGATCGCGTCGAAACGTTTGCTGTCCTCAAGCAGTTTTTTGAAGCGCCGCCGATCGCGCCCCTGCACCTCGATGACCTGCGCCAACTCGTCGATCGTCTTGTCGTGATCACGCAATCCGTCGGGAGTGATCTCAAGCGTGTATGCCGAATAGTTGCGCGCGATGATCTTGCCGTTGCGATCCTTGATCAAGCCACGGTTCGGTGCTACCGGCAAAATGGCAATGCGGTTGAGCTCCGCCTGCGCCATGTAGGCATCGTGCTTGACGACCTGCAGCCACGCCAGCCTTGCAATCAGCGCGGTAAACGCCAACAGCACAAACGCAGTCGCTACCGCGATGCGGATCCGAAAGTAATGGACCTCGCGCTCTGGATTGCGCATCGCCGCCGAACGCGAGCCGAAGGACAGCTCATCGGCAGACGAGCGACGACGACGGAACAAGCGCCTAGTGGCCATGGCGCGGCATCATAGTGGACGCGGCAAGAACTCGATGGGAAATGCTGACAGGTACGGTGCGGCTAATTCAGGCTAGTTTCGGAACGCTAGCCGCTCGCTGCGAAGGGGCTGTTGCGGATTCGCCTGCGCGCTCGCGGAGCGCGCCTTCAGCAGCCGTCGCCGGGCCGCCCCAAGGCGGCCGCTCTAACTGAAGCTTCATAGCGGCCGAGTCGCGTCGCGCTCGGTCGGCCGCCGC
>JACCZX010000170.1 GCA_013695705.1 Burkholderiaceae bacterium
GGACGGCACCAGTCATCTGAGCGCAAGCACGATTCCAAATTGCCGTGCCTACGATCCGTGTTACGCGTACGAGCTCGCGCTGATTGTCGAAGACGGCATGCGACGCATGGTGACCGAGCAGCAGGACGTTTTCTATTACGTCACCGTGATGAACGAAAACTACGCGCAGCCGACCCTACCCGACGGCGCGCGTGAAGGCGTGCTGCGCGGCATGCATCGGATCAGGTCGGTGCCGAATCCCAAAGTGCGTTTGCTCGGCGCTGGCACGATCCTGCGCGAGGCCATCGCGGCCGCAGACTTGTTGCTAGCCGAGCACGGCATCGAGGCCGACGTTTTTTCAGTTACGAGCTTTACAGAGCTGCGGCGGGAGGCGATTACGCTCGAGCGTAAAGCAGATGACGCAAGAAGCATGGCGCATCCATGGATCGCGCACCAGCTTCCAGTAAATGGACTACCTGTGATCGCGGCAAGCGACTACGTGCGTGCAGTGCCCGATCTGATTCGCCCGTGGATTGGCGACCGCTACATCACGCTGGGGACAGATGGCTTCGGCCGATCAGACACGCGCGCGGCATTGCGCGAGTTCTTCGGAGTCGATCGAAAATCGATTGCATCGGCGGCGCTCGCAGCGATCGAACGCTAACGCTTCACGCCACCGCCGATGTGCTCTTCGAGGAACTTGAAGATCTGGTTATAAAGATCAACGTTGTTCTCGAGCTTTCCGAATCCGTGACCTTCAGCAGCCTTGACGACCATCGCTTTCGGCGGATTTCCGGCACGTGAAAGCGCGCTTTGCATTGCGCGCGTCTGCTCGAGTGGTGTGCGTATATCGTCAACGCCGGCATACATCATGATCGGGCCTTTAATACGCGCCGCAGTGTTTACCGGAGAAGCGTCAGTAGGTATCGATGACGTTGACTCGGCACCCAATATTCGTAGCCAGAACTTGACACCACTTTCGTTGTACGCCGTGTCCCCCGATGGAGAAGTGAGTTGAAGTTTTTCATCGCTCACGACTAGCCCGGCCACTCCGCACTTGAACAAATCCGGCGCCTGCGCCATCGACATCAGCACCGCAGCTCCACCGTAACTCGCGCCGGACATACATACTCGGCCCGGATCGACAAAACCTTCGCTGATTCCCCACTGCGCTGCATCGATGTGGTCCTGGATCATCTGTCGCCCGTACGCGCCGAAGCCGCTGTAAAAGACTTTTGACCCCATGCCGGGCGTGATACGAAAGTTTGGAACGATGACCGCATAACCACGCGAAGCCAACAGCTGTGCTTCACGAACGCCAAAACTCCACTGACCCCACCAGTCGGCGCGGGCATGCGGTCCGCCGTGGATATGCACGACGGTGGGCAGGCGATCCCCTTTCGAATAGTTGCGTGGGAGAAAGTAATAAGAAGAGAGCTGCAGCCCGTCCTTGGTTTTCAAGGTGAACGGCCGCATTTCAACCAGTTGCCCGGGAGTTATCCAGGGGCGACTCGTAAACAAGTCCTCAAGTGTTTTTTTCTGCTCATCCAGCAGATACCAGGTCGTTGGCTGCACATCTGAAAAAGCAGTAACAACAAACCGGCTGCCGTCCGGTGTGAGGGTGAAGGCGTTTACTGTCGTGGGCAAGGCACCGTCGATCATCTTCTGTAAGCGTTGATAGCGCTCGTCTGTCCAAACCGTTTCGGTTTTATCCCCGCGAACGCGGAATCCGATGATTTCCTCTGACTTCGGATCGAATACCGGTCCCGGCACAGCCGAACCGAATTGATCCGCGCCCATATCGAAGCGTGGATGCGAAGCGACGACTTCGCCAAGCTTTTTTGCGTTTGGGTCGTAGCGGTACACCGCCATCGTGTCACGTCCGGCGTTGGTCGCGACCAGCATCGTTTGATTGTCTTTCTCGAACGAAAGCGGAACGAAAGCCGGACCCGTGGCAATATCGTATCGATTCAACTCTTCCCAGGAGGATTTGTCAGACTTGCGGTAGTAGACAATGCGAAGGGTCGTATCCTTGGGGTTGGAGACCGCAATCCGGGGAATCAGATCGCGGTCGAGAACCCATGTTGTTCCAATGAGGTCATCGTCGGTACCCGCGGCTGGAACCCGCTCCGGCCGGTCTTGAGTCAGCAGTACAGCACGGCCCGTCTTTACGTTGAGTCGATACACGTCCGAGGAATCTGCCGACCGCAAATTCCCCTCAGCAATAATTTCTTCGTCGCTTCCCGGCACGGAGCGCAACTGCGAATAGGCCCGGTAAATGTTCTGCCCGGTCTTGCGTACTACACCTATCGTGGGCGAAAGCGTGCGGGCTTCTTTGCCATCGCGCGACACCATGAAAAACCCGCCGCCTTCTTCCAACCCTGCTCCACTTGGAGCGTTGTATTGCCCCAAGGAGTACGTCAGACGCTCGTTTCCGACCCAGGCTACTTCCCTGACATCGAAGTCACGAAAGTTGGTGATCGCCGTGCCCTTGCGTGTTTCCAGGTCAATGATGGCGAGATTCAACCGCTCATTGAGCGGGGCGAGCACCACAAAATAACGTCCATTCGGCGAAATTTTCGGCTCTGCGATCGATGGCCGTTTCAAAACGTCTTCAATGGAAAGCAGGTTTGCCGGCTTCACTTCGGCCGGCTTCGCGGTTTGCGCGTTCACAATTGAGGCACAGCCCATTGCTGCCAGAAACATCGCGACTACTGAGATTCTCATTTTTGCTCCATGCAAAGGGTTCTCAACGCACGCGCGAGAGGTAACTCGGCTTAGCAACGGTCAGTCGGATAAGTCGCGCATCAACGTATTTGAATGTAGCCCAAGCGGCGGTGCCGATTGTCGCTTACTGAATGAGAATTACCCGAAAGTCGTTGACATTCGTCCGCGTCGGGCCGGTGATGATCAGTTGGCCGGCTTCGAGAAAAAAGCCATAAGCGTCATGCCGATCGAGAGTTGGGCGTGGCGAATTCTTACTCATTATTTCGGGCGTGCTCTCGCATGCAAGCCACGCTCCTGCGTTGTCCTCACTGCCATCGATGCCGTCGGTATCGCACGCCAGCGCGCAAACTCCGCGCGTACCATCGAGCTCGATTGCCAACGACAACAAGAACTCGGTGCAGCGTCCTCCCCGGCCCCTAGTGCCGGCCGGCAACGTCACGGTGCACTCACCGCCCGAGATCAGCGCCACCGGCGGCGTGAATGGCTGGCTGTGCACACGAATCTCGCGGACCAGTGCGGCGTAGACCTGTGCGACTTCGCGCGCCTCGCCTGTGACCGTGTCGCCAAGCAAGACCGCGTTGATGCCGGCGGAACGAAAAACGTCGGCCCCCGCTTCGAGCGACTGATGCGCTGTGGCGATCACGCGATTCTCCACTTCATCGAACAATGGATCGTCGGGCTTCGGCGTCTCGGGCACTTCTCCATTCGCGCCGCGTCGCAGCCAGGACAGGACTTCATCAGGCGCCTTTACGTTCCACCGAGATAGCACCGCCAGCGCGTCTTGATAGGTGCTCGGATCCGCCGCGCATGGCCCCGAGGCGATATCGGTCGGTGCATCGCCGGTCACGTCAGAAATGATCAGCGCGATGACACGCGCGCCGCGCGCGGTGGCCGTTGCCGCCAGGCGTCCGCCGGCGATCTGCGACAGATGTTTGCGCACGACATTCATCTCGCCGATCGGCGCGCCACTCGCCAGCAGCATGCTCGTAACAGATTTCAGTGCAGCCATGGATACGTCGGGCACCGGCAAGCTCAGCAGACTCGAGCCGCCGCCCGATACCAGAACAAGCAGCAGGTCGCCTTGCTTCAAGTGAGATACGAGCTGCTGGATTTCACGTGCCGCTAATTCGCCAGCGGCATCGGGCACCGGATGCCCCGCTTCGACGACGCGAATACGCTTGGTGGGTGCGCCGTGCGCGTACCGCGTGATCACTACGCCTTCGAGCAGAACATCGGGCCAGGCGCGCTCGACGGCGAGCGCCATGCTCGCTGCCGCTTTGCCAGCGCCGACCACCACGACGCGGCCCGCGGGTCGATCGGGTAAATGTGCGGCAAGGACGCGCAACGGATCTGCGGCCGCCACCGCTGCTTCAAAACTGGCGCGCATCAATTCGACGGCGTTCATCGGTCAAGCATAGCGAGTGCTCAACGACTGCCGCGCCGCGCGCAAATCGCAAGCCGTGCAAATCCGAAGCACCTTTATTTCAGAACGCGGAACAGATTGTGATGCGCATCGGTAAACGTCGGTAGATCCGCGCGATCTTTTATCGGCGTGGCCACGTAACGCAGGCTGTCGGACTGCAACAACAACTTGTCGCGCGTAACCAGAATTTGATCGGTGGGCGACAGCCAGTACTCCGGGCCCGATTTGAATGTCGGCACGTCGGACACGAGGACGGCGTGCATGCCGAACTCGCTCGCCAGCCGCTTGACCACGGCATCAATGTCGATATACCGATTGGTCGCCTGAAACACGATGACGCCGTTCTCAGACAGGTGCCGCACATATAGCGCCATCGCTTCACGCGTGACCAGGTGCATCGGGATCGAATCGCTGGCAAATGCATCGATGCCCAGGACATCGTATTTACTAGGCGCCTCGCGCTCGAGACTCAGACGTCCGTCGCCCAGAACAACCGAAACTTTCGCGCCGGTGTCTCGCAGGAAAGTAAATTCATCGGTGGCAACGTCGACCACGCGCGGGCTGATTTCATAGAACACGAATGCGTCGCCCTTGCGGCCATAGGATGCGAGAACGCCGGCGCCGAGCCCGATGATGCCGACCTTGCGCGGCTGCGGCCGCGACTTGTTCAGCGCCTCGAACAGCCTTCCGTAACCCGAAGTCGGCCCGAAATAATCGCTCGGCTGATTGCGAAATTCCGCGCCGAGCAACTGCCCGCCGTGCACGATTCCGCCATGGAACATCGAGCGGTACGGCGCGGGATCGGCTCGATCGCGGGTGCGCACCACACCGTAAAAATCGCGCTCCATGACGCGGACATCGCGCGAGTACTCCTGCGCACCGCGCACCGCGAAAAATGCCGTCACGCTGAAGACGGCGATTCCGAGAAGACGCCAGACGCCCTTCATGCGCAGCGACAACAGCAATGCCAGCAGGGCAAGCGCGATGTTGACTTCGATGTAGCCGCGCAGAACCACCGGCGCAACGATCGCGATCAACACAGCTCCGAGCGCACCGCCAACCGAGAGCATCAGATAAAACCGGGTCAGCCAGCGCGGATCGGGCTTCATTGCGGCCAGCTCGCCGTGGCAAAACATGCATGCGACGAAAAGCCCGCCCAGAAATACGAGGACGGCCGACTTCAGTTCGAGCGAAGGAATCAGAAACGCCATCGTCGGCGCGAGCACTGCGAGCGCCGCGATGAACAGCCCGCGTTGATACCAGCGCGGATGGTCGAACGTGAGGATGAAGCTCAGCAAGTAAATCGAAAGGGGCAGCACCCAGAGAAACGGCACGCTCGCGATGTTCTGCGTGACGTGATTGGTGACCGCCAGCAGCATGATCGAACCCATTGCAGCGAGCGCCAGCCAGGTGAGCTGTGTCAGCGCGCTCGGAGCGATCGCTGCGCCGGATGCGGCCTGCACGTTCGGCGACTCGTCAACGCGCGCGTGGGCCGACCGCAGCGAAGCCCATGCTGTCACTGCACAAATCAAGACGAATACCGCATACGCAATCGACCAGGTCCATGCAAGCTCGACCAGATCGAACCACGGCTCGAGAAGAAACGGAAATCCGATCAGCGCCAGTAGCGACGCGAAATTCGACAGGGCGAACAACCGGTACGGCACGACGCTTTTAAACCGCTGCCAGTACCAGGATTGCAGCAGCGGCGTGGTGGTCGACAGCAAGAAATACGGCAGGCCGATCGTCGCCGTCAGCAACAAGAGAATGCGTGCAATCGGCTCTTCATCACCGCGTGGCTTCCAATCGGCCGCGGCAAGAATCGGCAAGGTGGCGAGCGACAGCGCGAGTAAGCCGATGTGCAGCACGGTTTGCTTGCGTAGTCCCAGTCGTGAAGTCAAATCGGCATACGCATAGCCGGCGAGCAAGGTCGACTGAAAAAATACCAGCGCGGTCGTCCATACCGCAGACGAACCGCCAAACCACGGCAGGATCTGCTTGGCGATGATCGGCTGCACCAGGAAGAGCAGGAACGCCGACAAAAATATCGTGCCGGCGTACGGCAAAACGAGAAGGCGGGGACGAGCGTCAGGTGAGAACACCGCTACAGACATGGACACCGGGAGCGAGGCACGTAAACGGCGATTATCTTCGATTGGCGTACGCGCTGCGCAGGCGGGCGGCACGGCGTTGGCGGTCAATCGTTCGCCAAGCATGTCGAATAATACGTGCGCCGACTGTCGATTAAGACGGCGCAATCGATGCGCTGCGTCCTTACTGTTCACTCACGCCGCAACGTTTGGTTGCAGCGACCAACCCGAAGTTAACGAGGAGTGAACCATGAAACGCAATTCAATTACCGGGATGTCTCGCGCCGTCATCGCCGCCGTAATGCTCGCAACCGCTGCATTGGCGGGCTGTGCGAGTGTCGGCGACGAGTCGTTCATCTATGCCGGGAACGACGCGGTGCCGCACGATCGCATGGAAGGCGCGTAATCCCGCATGCTGCAGAGTGAAAAACTGGGCCGCTACCACGGCTCAGTTTTATTTTGACGGCTCGACTACAAAAGCGGGCTTACAAGCCGCGTCAGGTTCTGCAGCAGCTCACTGACAAATGGCCGCTTGCGCCACTGTTCGAGTGTGATCGGAGTCGAACCCTGCAGGTAGCGGGCTTCGATCGCTCCGAGTTGAGCGGCGATACGCGGGTCAAAAAACAGCGCAACCACTTCCTCGTTTAACTCGAACGAGCGCATGTCGAGATTGGACGAACCGATCCACGCCACCTGGCCGTCGATCGACACCGATTTGGTGTGCAGAAACGCCTCGGTGTACGCATGGATCTGCACGCCGGCGAGCAGTAGCGATTCGTAGTACGAGCGCTGCGCATTGCCCACGAAAAATTGATCGATATGATCGTCGACGATCAAATGCACTTCGGCGCCGCGATGCACCGCCGTTTCCATGGCGTCCTGCAACGACTGGCTCGGTATGAAATACGGTGTGGTCACAACCACCCGCCGGGTCGCCGAATAAATCAGGTTGACCACCATGCGATGCGCACGCTGCGTCGACGAAGACGGTCCATTGGCCAACATCTGCGCGGGAGTTTCGCCGACCGCTGCTGGAATTGGAAACGCCTGCTCGCCGATGAACTCGCCGCTTTCGACAAACCAGTCCGAACCGAACACTGCCTGCAGCTGCAAAGCGGACGGGCCTTCGATGCGCACCATTAGCTCGCTGTACGTCAGACCCGGCTTGAAATCGGCGCTGACCAGGTTCTGCGAACCGGTGTAACCGATGCGGCCATCGACCACAACGATCTTTCGATGATTGCGCAGGTCGAAGCGGGCCGTCTTGCGTGCGACCCGTACCGGCAATGCAACCAGCACGGCGATGCCCAGCGCACGCAATTTCGGAAGCAAAGTTCGAAGTGACGGCCGCGAGCCGAACGCGTCGACCAGCACGCGGCACACGACACCACGCACAACCGCGCGGCCAAGCGCCTCGATCACCAGCGCGCTACGCGCGTCATCGCCGAAGATATAGAAGCAGAGGTGCGCGTGATCGACCGCGCCGTCAATATCGGCCGCGATACGACTGATCGTTACCGCATAGTCGGTCAGCAACTCGACTGCGTTGCCACCCAGGTTGTCGAGCAATCCGAGGTCGGTCGCCAGTCGAACGCTGGGTTCGTATTGGGGACTGACCGCCGGTGCCGCGATAACGGCGGGCGCGGGACGGCGATCACGAATCGCTCTGATCAGGCCAAGATATTCATCGCGTCGCTCGATTCTCCAACGAGGCAGCCGCGGGCGCCCGATTAACACGTACAACAGCAAGCCGACCCACGGCAGAAAAAAGATGAAGAGCAGCCAGCCCTTTGCCGCTTCGGGGGAGCGACGGGTCGGAACGATCGGCAGCATGACCAATCGGATCGCCCAATCGCTGACGATCAACAACGTGGTCCAGAAGCCGGTAGTTTCCATCCAGTGATCGGTGAACAGTGATCAGTAATGAATACTGAGCATCGCGGTCGGCGTTGCACTCACCAACCACTGTCACCGCTCACTTACGCATCTCGTCGCCAAGCCGATCGGTGGGCCACGCCAATTGATCGCGCAGCGCAAACGTCATCGGCAGATCAAGGCGCAAATTGCCCGGGATCGGCTGCAGAAACCATTTGTCGTAGTAGCGGGCCACGACTCCGTCGAGCATTAGCGACGCCAAATGGCGATCGACCGCCTTTTTGAACTCGGCATCACCCTTGCGCAGCACGATTGCGATCGGCTCCAGCACCAGAAACGACCCGACGATCACCAGCTTCGAAGGGTCCTTCGATTTCGCGCGCTGCGCCGCCAGCAACACGTCGATCGTGGCAAACGCCTCGACTTCGCCGCGCTCGACCGCCTCGCGCGCTTCGTCATACGTCTTGTAGTCGACCATCGTCGTGCCGCGCAGCACGCCACCGTCGATCTTCTGCTGCAACAGCGGAACCGAATTGGTTCCCGGCACCACCGAGATGCGACGGCCGACCAGGTCCTCAACGCCGCGCACCTTCGCATCGGTACGCACCAGGAACCGCGGTCCGGAAAACTGATAAGGCATCGAATAATCAACCGTCTTGCGGCGCTGTGCATCGTTAATGGTGGTGCCGCATTCCATGTCAGCCCGGCCGCTGTTGACGATTTCGAAGCGTGTGCGCGCACTGACTTCGATAAACGAAATTTTCAGCGGCTTCCTCAGATCGCGCTCCATCAATCGCACGATCTCGCGGCAAATATCGATGCCGTAGCCGATCGGTTGCTTGTTCTCGTCAAGATACGCAAACGGCACCGCATCCGGGCGGTATGCAATCGTGACCATGCCACTGTCACGAACCTTGGTGAGACTGGGGACAAGCTTGGGCGCGTCGGCCGCGGGAGACTGCGCCGCCACGGTGCCGGGAACCAATGAAACCAGGACAACAACGAGCGAGAGCGCGAGCACGATTGCCGCATCACCGACGCGGTCGAGTATTTTTGTGCGGACCTTCATGCGCGGCTCCTCAATTGTGCAAAATCTTCGACAGAAAAAGCTGCGCGCGCTCGGACCTCGGCTGACCAAAAAAATCATCCTTCGACGCATCCTCGACAATCTCACCCTTGTCCATAAATATCACGCGATGCGCCACCTTGCGCGCAAAACTCATCTCGTGCGAGACGACCATCATTGTCATCCCTTCTTTTGCAGAATGCACCATCACGTCGAACACTTCATTGATCATCTCGGCGTCGAGTGCGGAAGTCGGCTCGTCGAACAGCATGCAAATCGGGTCCATCGACGACCTTACCCTAACCTAAGGCGACGGCAAGCGTGGCCTCGACTTTGGCGCGCTCACGACTCTGAATTTCCCACATCGAGGCATAAGTGCCCGCACGCGCCAGCAACTCGACGTGCGTGCCTCGCTCGACAACGCGGCCGTGGTCGAGCACCAGAATCTGATCGGCGTGCACGACAGTCGACAATCGATGCGCTATCACGAGCGTGGTGCGGCTCTCGGAAATACTCTCGAGTTCCTGCTGAATCACGCGCTCGGTACGCGAGTCAAGTGCCGACGTAGCTTCATCGAACACCAGTATCGCGGGGTCTTTCAACAACGTGCGCGCAATCGCAACACGCTGTTTTTCGCCGCCGGACAATTTCAATCCACGCTCGCCAACCCGCGTGTCGTAGCCATCGGGGAGCGACTCGACAAAGTCATGGATGTGCGCGGCACGTGCTGCAATCACTACATCTTCGCGGCTGGCCCCAGGCCGGCCATAGGCAATGTTGTATTCGATGGTGTCGTTGAACAACACTGTGTCCTGCGGGACGATGCCGATCGCCGCGCGCAGGCTCTCCTGCTTCAGGGTGCGCACATCCTGCCCGTCGATCAATATCCGGCCCGAATCGATATCGTAGAAACGAAACAACAGACGGGCCAAAGTCGATTTTCCCGAACCGGTGGAGCCAACCACGGCGGTCGTCGAGCCGCCCGGGATTACGAGGCTCACGTCGTGCAACACCTGGCGCCGCACATCGTACGAAAAACCGACGTGCTCAAAGCTCACTTCGGCTGAGCGCACGGACAATGAGCGCGCATCTGGCGCGTCCGCAATTTCGCGATTTTGATCGAGCAGCTTGAACATGCGGTCCATGTCAGCCAGGCTCTGCTTTATCTCGCGATAAATCACGCCCAGAAAATTCATCGGGATATAAAGCTGGATCATGAAAGCGTTGACCAGCACCAGATCACCGATGCTCATGCGGCCCTCGGCGACGCCCAGTGCCGCGCGCCACAGAATCAACGTCAGCGCCACCGCGATCAGCGCCTGCTGACCTGCGTTGAGAACGTTCAGCGACTGTTGCGACAGCACCGCGGTGCGCTGCGAGTCGGCCAATGTTTCGTCGTAGCGCCGCGCCTCATAGCTCTCGTTGCCGAAATACTTGACAGTTTCGAAGTTCAGCAGCGAATCGACCGCGCGCGATTGCGCCTTGCTTTCAAGCTCATTCCAGCGGCGCCGCAGCGCAGTGCGCCAATTGGTGACCGCGACGGTAAACGCAACGTAGATCGTCAGGCTGACGCCGACGATCGCGGCAAACCAGATCTCGTAATTCCAGAGCAGATAGGCGAACACCAGCGTGATCTCGATCAGCGTTGGCAGAATCGAATACAACGTGAAGCTGATCAGCGAAGAAATGCCGCGAATCCCCTGGTCGATTTCGCGCGTGACCGCACCGGTGCGCCGATCCAGGTGGTAGCGCAACGACAGGGAATGCAAGTGACGAAACGTCTTCAATGCCAGCGTGCGCGTTGCGGCTTGCGTCACCTTGACGAAGAAGAACTCGCGCAGCTCGGTGAACAGCGAAGTCGACAGCCGCAGCACGCCGTAGGCAACGATCAACGCGATCGGCACGAGCAAAATACCGGTCGCAGCCAGCGTCGTGGGCGACAAACCGTCGACGATGTCTTTCAATAGGATAGGCACCGACACCGTCGCCAGCTTCGCCGCGATCAGACATCCCAAAGCGAACAGCACGCGGCCTTTGTAGGCCCACAGATACGGCAGCAGCGTTTTTAATGTTTGCCAGTCATTGCGCTCGACACGATCGGATGGCAGCGCTTCTCTGGGAGGGGACCAGCGCATAAATCAGGCGGTCCGCGTGTACGCGACGCTGCGCGTCGCACGTGCACGCGTACCGATTAGTAAGGTGTTTCGGCTTCGGGCGGCCGCGCGCCAAAACACAAAACAACTGCACGCAAAACAATTGTCTATCGCTACGCTTCGCATCGTTGCATTATCTCAGTACACCGATGCCCGAATCCGACCAGCTTCCGACCGACCGCGTTGCGATGTTGCGCATGATGCCGATGCCGGCCGACGCCAATGTGCATGGTGACGTCTTTGGCGGCTGGATCATGTCGTACGTCGACGTTGCCGGTGCCATCCCTGCAGCGCGTCGCGCGGCCGGGCGCGTTGCAACGGTCGCGGTAACGTCGTTCACTTTCAGGCACGCAGTGTTCGTGGGGGATCTGGTCAGCTTCTACGCGGACATCGTGAAGTTGGGAACTACATCGATCACCGTTGCGGTCGAGGTCTACGTCGAGCGAAACCGCCTGCAGAAAGAGGTCGTGAAAGTTACCGAGGCGACGCTTGTCTATGTTGCCACCGACGAACAGCGCAAGCCGCGCGCGCTGCCGCCGGCGTAATCAGGAACGGACTTGCGCCGCGGCAGCTTTGCCTGCGAGATAGCCGCCGACAACCGCCGTCAACAAACCGTTGCCTTCGAGATATCCTCCAGCCGCGTCGCCCGACACGCCGCGCGCCGCGCCGCCGGCGGCGAAAAGATTGGCAAAAGCCGACCCATTTTCACGCAGCACACGGCCCGCGGCGTCGATCGCCAGACCTCCTTCGGTTCCGAGCAATGCGCCGGTCACAGGCACGCCATAGTACGGACCGAGCAGCATCTGCGTCGCGCGAAACTGGCGGCCAAATTCGTCGGCAGCGTCCTCGAACGCCAACGCATTGACCAAACCGATCGTCCCTTCAAGCCCGTCCCGATATACGCCGATTTGGTCGGCCAGATCGCGCAGTGTGGCTGCGCGCTTGATCACGCGCGAGGACACTGCGTTTGCGTAGTTCGGCATCGTCAGCCCGATCTCGTGCACGCGTTCGTCGTAGATCATGTATGCGAGCGCGTCTGGCTGCGCCAGCACGAACAAGGCTGATTCCGAATAGCCTTCATGCTCGTTGATAAAGCGCTCGCCGTCGCGATTGACCTGCACCGCGCCCTCGGTCATCAGCGACCATGGTAGAGGCAACCGCAGCGACATCACGACCGCACCGTGCGCCAGAAAGCCATCGATGTCCGCCAGCTTCGCGCCGAGCGCGGCGCCCCATGAGAGCGCATCTCCCTGGCTGCCGTCGTGTCCGGCAAACGGCAAGCCGCGCACATCGGGCAAGTATTGCGTCACCAGCTCGCGGTTGCCGGCAAATCCATTGCACGCGAGGATCAGCGTTGCGCAACCCATGGTTTCGACGCTGCCATTGCGCTTGTAGCGAACGCCGAGAATTTTTTGCGCACCATCGACCACCAGGTCGGTCACCCGCGCATTAGTTTCCAGTCGCACTCCCTGCGTGCCGAGCGCCGAATACAGGGATGACAACAGCGTCGCGCCGCCACGGTCGGCCAGTGCGTGCATGCGCGACAGTGAATGACCTGGCGCAACACCTTCGACCAGCTCGAAGCGGATCCGGTATTGCCGCGTCAGCCATTCGAGCACCTGTGCCGAAGCATGAGTCAAAGCTTCGACCAGCGGCGCGTCGGCAGCACCGTTGGCCTTGGCTTGAATATCGTCGGCGAATCGCTGCGGCGAGTCGACCACGCCCCGTTCCGTCTGTTCTGCGGTGCCCGCCGCGGGCACCATACCGGAGGAGCACGCAGTAGCGCCACTTGGCGCAGCATCGCGTTCCAGCACCAGCACGTTGGCGCCCCCGCTGCTTGCCGCGAGCGCCGCGATCGCACCGGCGCCGCCGGCACCGATTACGATGATCGGCGCTGTCGAGTTGAAGCGTGCGTCCGGATCGACGACGATGCCCATTTATCAGCTGCCTGCCCGGTCCAATTGTTGTTCGAGCCAGTGAGCCGCAATCAACGCGCGCGCATCGTCCCCGGGACGAGCAACGACCTGCACGCCCAACGGCAGAACCGATTTACTGTGCAGCAAAGCGCGCGGGACCGGGACATTGACCTGGGGACAACCCAGCAATTGCCACGGCCGATTGAAGCGTGGGTCACCGGTGCTGTCGAGGCCATCAGGCGCTTCACCAGGCGCACTCGGCGCCAGCACTACGTCTGCATCGCCGAATAATTCGTCGATCGACTCGGCGCACTGGCGCCCAATCTGCAACGCAAGCAGATAAAAATTCGCGTCAATGGCGCGCCCTTCTTCGATCAGCGCAGCAAGCTGAGGCGACAACTGGTCATGGTGCCTATCGAACTCGAAAGCAAACGCCTGCGCTGTTTCAAATACCTGCACCGTGCGTTGCGCGTCTGCGAGGGAGGCAAACCGGTCGGGCCATTTCACTTCACGAACGCCGGTGGCCCCCTGGCTCGAACAAACGCGCACAGCTTGCGACACTGCGCCGGTCATAGTTTCAGTCAACTGCGACGCCCATGGCGTAGCGGTCCAGGCAAGCCGTGGCGCACCGCCGTCGGCATCGATCTTGCGCCAGTCGGCACGCAACGCAACCGCAGCGGCGAGCATTGTCACGTCTTCGACAGAATTGGCGAAGCAGCCAACGACATCGAGCGTGTCGGAGAGCTGCTTGACCCCCAACCGTGATACCGATCCGCGCGTCGGAACAAATCCGACAACGCCGCAAAACGAAGCGGGCCGAATCACGGAGCCCGCCGTCTGCGTACCTAAGGCAAACGGCGCCATATGTGCGGCCACCGCAGCGGCCGACCCGCTCGATGAGCCGCCAGGCGTGTGCGTAAGCGCGTGCGGATTGCGCGTTGCGCCCGGCGTGAAGTTCGCCAATTCTGCGGTCACAGTCTTACCGAGTACAAATCCGCCGGCAGCGCGGATTGCCGCCACGCAAGCAGCATCGGCGTGTGGCACATGCCCGGCGTAAATCGCCGAGCCGTACTCCGTAACGATGCCAGCGGTGTCGATCACGTCCTTGA
>JACCZX010000019.1 GCA_013695705.1 Burkholderiaceae bacterium
GCCCAGCCTAGCGCCAGTTCGCATGTTGATGACATAAACACCGCGCCCGATCGTCGTTGCCACTGCCGGGCTGGCGTCCTCTGCGGCGGGATCGTAGCCGCCACCCATGATCAGCACGGGGTCGGCACTGCCCTTGATGCGTGAAATGCGGGGCATCGACCATGTTTGACCGAGCGACGCATAGTCAGACATGGTGCTGCTGATGCGCCACATCAGCCGAGGTTGATCGGGATTGGTGACATTGAAGCCGTACACCGCGCGACCGCCGCGCCGCATACCGGGGAAGAGCAGCACTTCATTGGTGATCGTGTTCTGGTACGCACCGATCGGACCGTCGAAAGCGTAGTTGCGCGGCAGCGCGGTAGCCCCGACGCTCGACGGATAACGAACCTGCGGATCGTTTTCGCGCAGACGATTCAAACTCGCAAAGTGTTCCGGCGCAGCGAAGGCCCATAGCTCACTGCCCGCACCGCTACCGGTTTGATTGCCGTTGATCGCACGGAACAATCCATCGTTGGTGCCGTAATAGACGACGACGCCGCGCGTGCCGCCGTAGTTGATTGCAACCGGCCGTGAGTGCAGCACGTCGCCGTGAATCGATGGGCGCACTGTCGCGGTGGTCGGACGCAACCCGAGCTGATCTTTAGCCGACGCTTCATTGGCAACGTTGGCCGCCGTGACGTTATCGTCGCCCCGAACCCAGTTAATCAGAAGATCGCGTTTGGTTAATTCGAGGGCGCCAAGGCCGAACGACGTGGGCGTTAATAATGCATTCGCAGTGCTGAATTGGTAGTTCAGACCGACGGCGGCAAGATCGACATTGCCATCGCATGAGGTCGTGCAGGTGTAGATTTTGCGGGAGGCCGAGCTGGCGTAATAGGTGCTGCGCAAGGTCTGCGCGATGCCGCCCTTCTCAACCAGCTCGCCGTCGGGCGAGTCGCTGCGCGAATATCTGCCGGCGGACGCCGTTTCGACGTTGGTCCAGAAGTCCGAAGGTTGCGTCCAGAAGCTGACCGCGTCGTTGGTGATAAAGCCCGTGGTGGGGCTCACAGCCGGCGTCAGCGCCGAGTCCGCAAGCCTCAGGGTATCCGCCGTCGCGTTGTAGACGAACTGGTACTGCTTCAGGTTGCCCACCCAGCGCGGCAATGCGTTGCCGTCGGGCCGGAACATTCCGATGTAAACCTGGTTCAAGTACGTGCCTTGCGTGTTGGCGGACACCGGCAAGCTTGCCGACGCAAACACGCTGTTGGCGGCGCGCACCTGATTCAGAATTTTGGTGAAGCCGACGACGATCTGGTCGCTGTTGCTGGCCTGCTGATAAATCCCGCCGCCTTCCTTGGCGATCCAACGAACGAAGTTCGGATAGTTGCCGTCGCTCGACGCACCCGTTACAGCGACCGTATGCACCGTGATGTTCTGCGATCCTTCGGTCGAACTGGAAAGATCAACTCCACGATTGAAAAACGCCGCAAACTCATCGGTCCAGTTTGCTTCGTCGGTGCTGCTGACATTTTCGGCCACCGGAATTCGGGTGCGCGCGGCAGCGGGATTCAACCGGAGCAGCAGGTCATACGCGGTGCCGTCGTTGTCGTTTGGTTTGCCGTTCGCTATATAGATGATGTGATTCCTGGCGCAACCCACCTGGGGTACCCGATACCGCGTCTTGCTGCTGTCGGTAAAGGCCGCTGGATCGTGCTTGGCAGCGGTCCTGTTGCCGTAGCGCACGGTGCCGCCGGAGAACCACTGATACGCCTCGTAGAACGCTTCACCGGTCGACGGGTTGTTCGTCTTGTCGGCATTGATTTGCAACCCGCTGAAAAGGTTCAGAAGTGCTTGCTTGTCGGCAGCCGTCGTCACGTTAAAAAATGCTCTGCGCGGATATCCGGCCGAATCCGACCCCTCGTTAAACAACATCACCGCAAAGTTGAATTGACTGAGATCGGCCACCGACAAACTGGCAATCAGTTTGTACAGCGCGCACTTCTCGGCGCCCATTTTGGTGCCTTCTTCTTTGTTTGGCGTCGAGTTGCGGACATTGGCTGCGGCTACATCGCAAATCGGCGTCGAGATCGAAGCTCCCCAGTTTGCCGTGTTGTCCAACATAATCAGGACGTTCGGACGAAAGCCGTCGTTGCTCGGCAGCGAATAAATATCGATGTCCTCAGCGTATGCAGGTGACGTCAGCGCGAGCGCCAACAACAACAAACTGATCGATCGGCGAATTAAGTAGGCGGGTTGCATGGGGACCTTAGTTGCACATTGTGTTAAGTCCGATGACCGCGGTGCGCACCGTCACGCCCTGGTTCAGCGTTACAGCAGCGCCGGTTTGGGCGTCGGTCGAGCGCACTCTTAGCTGCCACTCGGTATCGGCGCAGAGCGAGCCGGCAGGCCCCCCGCTACCCGGCAGCAAACCGGGATTGGACAACGACGCGCTGGCAAAACACGGCGCATCCTGCGGGTTCGACGGATCGAGATCGACCAGCGAGACAGAACGTGCCCGCAAGCAGGTCGGCCGCTCCGCAAGCACGGCGACCGAATCAGCGACACCATCGCCGTTGTAGTCGCTGGAGACTCGCGCCGCCGCATACACGCCTTCCCGATTGCGCGCGAACTCATCGGTGCTGATAGTTTGCTCGAGCAGCATCTGCGCGGC
>JACCZX010000178.1 GCA_013695705.1 Burkholderiaceae bacterium
CCGCGAGCGAGTACGCGACGATCGAGCCGTTGAGATTCACGCAGGACTCCGCGCTCGCGATGAACCGGCTGCGCGATGTTTTGGCAGGCTGGCCCGGCGCGCGCATCATCGACCAAAGCCCCGATTACATCTACGTCCAGTTCGAGACGCGATGGCTGCGCTTTGTCGATGACTGCGAATTTCTGCTCGACCCGGCGGCGCGCGTGATTCATGTGCGCTCGGCAGCACGCATCGGGCGCAGAGATTTCGGAGTGAATCGGGCGCGAGTGGAAGCGATTCGACGGCGGGCCGACCTGCGTTGAGCAGTTGCGCTGGTCATGCGCTGAATTCTTCTGCGTTCGGAGCACCGCCCTTCAACTTCTTGCGCACCATGTCGATATGGCCGCGCAATGCGTAGAGCTCTTCAGCGTATGAGAGAGGCACGCTGACCTGCTCCACCCGATGTTCCAATTCGTCGAGCTTTGGCAAAAGCTCCGCGGGCTTCACGTCTGTCTGCGCAGCCGCTTCTTCGATCTCACGCAATTGTCGATACCAGCGGAACACGCGCGACCGAATACGAAACGCGTACAACGGCGGCACGATTCGCGACAGCGGAATCAGAATAACGATGATCGACGCCAGCACCACCCACATGCGATCGATCAGGTTTGCTACCCAAAACGGCAGATAGCGTTGCAACAGAGGCGGTCCATCGCGATAGAAGCGGGCCGCTTCCTTGGCGAGCGGAAACTCGCTCGCAACGCCGTTCGGAAACTCTCCAGCAGGGCCAAACCACGAGCTCTCGCCATGAATGCGCTGGGCCGCCTGGACAAACAACTGGACCAGCGCCGGATGGAAGCGATCGGTCGTCACCATGCTCGCAGTGGCTGCGACCAGCTTTACGTCGTTCGGCGGCACGTCCTGCGCCAGATCGACCGTGCCGCGCGGCATTGTGACGCTGGTCAGAAATTCAAAGCGGCGCGCATACGCGTCGGCCTGCGGAAACTCGAATAGACGAACGCCGGGGGTCTGCAGCAACATGCGCACCAACGCCGACTCGGGCGATGATACGAACGCAAGCGCGTCGACTTCGCCACCCAGCAGCGCGACCACTGCAGGAGTCGGCGGCAGCCGCTGCAGTTTCATCTGCGCCGGATCGATCTTGTTCGCGTTCAGCAACTTATCTATTAGATTGGCGGCCCCACTGCCAGGCGCGCCGATGTTCAAACTCAGCGGCACCACCTGTTGCAAGCGATCCAATGTGTCATCCGACACTGTGCGTTGCGCCGCGTCAGCGCGATAGAACAGCCACACCGGTTCTCGAAACAGATTGCCCAGCGAGAACAGCGGTCGGCCGCTCTTGTCTTCGTCCACGGCGTAGATGGCGTCGCCAGCACCACTTTGCACGAAGGCAATATCGACACCGGAGTTGACATCGCGCAGCAGCCGGCGATTCTCCGCGGCGCCTGCCGTTGTGCGCAGCTCGACTTCAATGCCATAGCGCGCCAGCTCAGTTGCGTAGCGCTTGCCAAATTCGGCGTATGCGCCTTGCTCCGAACCCGTGGCCATCACTATCTTTGCCGGTGGATTCGGATCGAGGATCAGATACGCAAGCCATAGCAGGACCAGCGTGAGCAATACGAACGGGCCCGCACTGATAACCAGCTCGCGCAGGGCAACCATCGACATTTGTGAAGGACGCGGCATGCGTTGGATTATGCCGCTGCCGCGCCGGCCACGACGAGCTGCACGATTCGCTCCATAATCCGAAGCACGCTGACAGGAAGCCCACATGCGCTACCAAAACGACCCCAACGGACTGCGGCTTCCAATCAAACTCGATACCGCGACCAACGGCGAGTACGCGCCGATTCCTCTCGAGCCGGTGCACCATCAGGCGCGCCACCTGGCGTTCGATGCAGCGACCAGTAACGCCAGGCGCAGCGGCGTCGATCGCCGCAGCTTTCTGGTCTCGGCGTGCGGAGCAGCGTCGTCGCTGCTTGCGATGAACGACGCCTACGCCTCAAGCGGCAAGCGCGGCGGTTTCTATCAGGTCGATCGCGAAGCCGCGCTCGACGTTCAGCTCGCGCGCAGCTCGGTCGACGGCACCGAGTTCATCTTCGATGTGCAAGGGCATTTTGTTAATCCGACCGGGGCGTGGCTCAAGCGGCTGCCTCCCGGTTCAAAACCGATGCGGAACTTCACTTCGGGAGCGCGCTGTGCGCCGCACCGGGGGCCGGGCGAACTTGATTACCTGCAGTGCATCGGGCCCGATCAATTCGTCAAGGACGTGTTCATGGACTCCGACACCGATCTAATGGTGTTGTCGTTCGTGCCGTCCACGCGCGAAGGCGAGCCGCTGACGATCGAAGAAGCCGCAGCCACGGCACGCATCGTCGAGGAGCTCAACGGCACTCATCGACTGCTGGTGCACGGCCGTGTCAATCCGAATCAGCGCGGCGATCTGGAAGGCATGGACGAGCTTGCAGCACGCCACAAAATCTCGGCGTGGAAGACGTACACGCAGTGGGGGCCCGACGGCACCCCCGGGTTTTTTATAGACGATGAACCCGGCATTCGCTTGATCGAGAAAGCGCGCACGCTCGGCATCCGCAACATTGCGATTCACAAGGGGCTCGCGTTCGGCCCCAAGTCGTACGAACACTCGACGTGCGTCGATATCGGCCGCGTGGCAAAGCGCTATCCCGACGTCAACTTCCTGATCTATCACTCGGGCTTCGTGCCGGACAAGCCGGAAGGTACGTACGACGCCAAGCGCGCCGACGGCATCGATGCGCTGGTGACGAGCTTGCTTGAAAACGGAATCAAGCCCGGGTCTAACGTGTATCCGGAGCTAGGCTCCACCTGGCGGCTCGCGATGCGCGATCCCGATACCGCTGCGCACACGATTGGCAAGCTCGTGAAACATTGCGGCGAAAACAATGTGCTGTGGGGCACCGACTCGATCTGGTACGGCTCGCCGCAGGATCAGATCCAGGCGTTCCGCACGTTTCAGATTTCGCCCGAGCTGCGAGACAAGCATGGATATCCGGAGATGACTCCGGCGTTGCGCGCGAAGATCTTCGGCTTGAATGCGCTGAAGATCTATCCGGTCGCGGCCGACGTGTTGAAGAAGCACAACGTGCGGCAGGATAAGGTCGCGCTGCAACGGCAGGAGTATCGCGAGCAATCCGATCCCTCATTCGTCACCTATGGACCGAAGACACGGCGCGAATTTCTGAATCTGTTGAGTTGGGGTTAGCGCGACGTTGTCCCCATTTCAGCGGCCGGTTTATGCTTGCCGGCATCGGCGGCCGTTCGGCGGCCAGTTAACTAGGAGATGGAATGATTTCTTATCGCACCGTGCTGCAGAGCACGCTGTTGGTTGCTGCAATGACACTTTCGGGATGCGGCTGGATGTCTTCGATGATGGGATCGGACAGCATGGCCATGGGCATGAAGAACGCACTCACCGGAGCTCAGGAAGTTCCGCCGGTCACCACCAGCGGCAGCGGCACCGTTGACACGACGTTCGACAAGTCGACCAACGTGTTGACTTGGACCGTGACCTACGCGGGGCTCAGCGGCCCGGTAATCGCGGGCCACTTTCACGGGCCTGC
>JACCZX010000184.1 GCA_013695705.1 Burkholderiaceae bacterium
CAGTTTGCCCAACAACTTGCCGAAGCCGGCGCCGACGAAGTCCAGTTGACCGCGCGGCTGGCGGCGCAGCCGCCACAGAAAGCCGCGGCGCTGCAGTTCGAGATTGCGCAGCTGGCGCAGGAGATCGAAGCACTCGGCGCGGTTAATCTGGCCGCGCTGGAAGAATTGACGATCTCGCAGGAGCGCAAGAGTTATCTGGATGCGCAGTCTGCCGATCTGACCGCGGCCATTACAACGCTAGGCGATGCGATTCGCAAGATCGACCGCGAAACGCGGCAACTTCTGCAGCAGACGTTCGATGCGGTCAACGTGCAATTCGGCCGGTTGTTCCCGCAGCTTTTCGGCGGTGGTGAGGCGCGTTTGATCATGACCGGCGAAGAGATTCTCGATGCCGGCGTACAGGTGATGGCGCAACCGCCGGGCAAACGCAACAGCTCGATCCATCTGCTATCGGGCGGTGAGAAGGCTTTGACTGCCACTGCTCTGGTGTTTGCGTTGTTCAAGCTGAATCCGGCGCCGTTTTGCCTGCTCGACGAAGTCGATGCGCCGCTGGACGACGCCAACACCGAGCGCTTCTGCCGGCTGGTCGAGTCGATGGCTGATAACACGCAGTTCATGTTCATCACGCACAACAAGATTTCGATGCAAATGGCGCAACAGCTGATAGGCGTCACGATGCAGGAGCAGGGCGTTTCGCGAATCGTTGCGGTCGATATCGACAACGCCGTGAGGCTGACCGCAGAAGCGGCGTAGACCTGCGATGAATGAACTGCACTGGGCGCTGCTGCTTATCGCCGCGGCTCTGCTGGTGGCACTTTTTGTGTACGGCAAATGGCAGGAGCGCCGATCAGCGCGACTGGACGATAAAGCGTCCGTCGACGATCCATCGCCGCCAAACGCGCGACCCGTTTCCACCAGAAGCGCCCGCCAGGCGCCGAGCCGGATCGAGCCGACGATGGGAATCACGCCCGACGCCGACCCTGTCCCGCGCGAGGCCGAAGATCAGTCGAGCGAAGAGCCGGCACATGAGAGATTGGCAATCGGCGGTTGGTTGGAAGACCCGCTGCTTGACGTCATGCTCGAATTGCGTTGCAGTCATTCGTTCGATGGGGTGGCGGCGCTGGAAGCGCGCGCGCAGCTCGATCGGCTGGCGCTCCCGCTACCCACGCACCTCGCAGTGTGGGACAGCAAGACTGCGCGTTGGAGCCTGCCGGACCGCTTCGGCTTCTATTCCGAAATGCTGATCGCCATTCAGCTGGCGACCCGGCGCCACGCGTTGGGCGAAATCGATGCCACGCGCTTCATTTCAACCGTGCAGCAGATTGCTGTGTCAATCGACGGCGACGTCGACTCACCTGACGTGGCACGGCTCGTTGCGCAAGCCGCTGAGCTTGATCGGCTGTGCGCACGCTTCGATGTGCAGATCACGCTGACGCTGGAAGCGCTGGCCGAGCCGTGGAGGGACGACGTATTTGGCACGGCGGCGGCCGAAGCGCATCTGGTCCGCGTCAATTCCGAACGTTGGGAGCGGCCGGCCGAACATGAACCTGCGGCGTTGTCGATGTCCTTCGCAGCGGCCGGCTTACCGCTGACGCGCGCAACGCTCACGCTCGATGTTCCGCTGGCTGCTAGCGAGCCCGCGCCGTTGGCAATGCTGTTCGACACGGCCCTGCTGATGGCAGAGCGCCTGAACGCGCGCATCGTCGACGACAACGGACGCCTGATCGAAGCCGGCGCACAGCTTGCGATTGACACGGAATTAAAGAAGCTGACTGGTGACATGCACGAGGCGGGCATCGCACCTGGCTCGCTGCGGGCACGCCGGCTCTACGCAGACTAGTCGATGGCAAGTGCGAAATCGCCGGCGCAACGAGTCCGCCGCCTGCGCGACGAGATTGCACAGGCGGATAACAACTACTACCTGCTCGATCGCCCGACACTGCCCGACGCGGAGTACGACCGCCTGATGCGCGAGTTGCAGGTGCTGGAGGCGGAGCATCCTGAATTGATCACGGCCGAGTCGCCGACGCAGCGGGTCGGCGGAACGGCAAGCCGTGCGTTTCGCCAGTCGCGGCATGCAGCGCCCATGCTGTCGCTCAATAACGCGCTGAACGAAGCGGAGGTGGCAGCGTTCGACGCCCGCGCCCGCGATGGCCTGGCGCGCGCGCGCGAGGAACTAAACGAAGTCGAGTACGCGTGCGAACTCAAGTTCGACGGCCTGGCGGTCAACCTTCGCTACGAAAACGGCGAGTTAGCGCTCGGCGCGACGCGCGGCGATGGCGCTGTCGGGGAAGATGTAACCGCCAATATCCGAACGATTCGCGCAATTCCGCTGCGGCTTCATGCGCGCGCGCGCGTGGTACCGACAGTGTTGGAGGTGCGCGGTGAGGTAATGATGTTCAAACGCGAGTTCGAGCGGCTCAATGAGCGCCAGCGTGCGAAGGATGAGCGCGAGTATTCGAACCCACGCAACGCGGCAGCGGGCGCGCTCAGGCAGCTTGATCCACGCATCACGGCCGAGCGATCGTTGCGATTTTTTGCGTACGGACTGGGTGAAATGCAAGGCGCCAGCGAGCCGCCGACGCACTCCGATTTGCTCGACTGGCTGGTTGCGTTAGGTATCCCGGTTGCGCGCGAGCGTGAGGTCGCCAATGGTATTGCGGGCTGCCTGCAGTTTTATCAGGCCGTTGCGCAGAGGCGCGCGTCGTTGCCGTACGAAATCGATGGCGTTGTTTATCGCGTCAACTCTCGGGCACAGCAGCAATTGCTGGGGTTTGTCTCGCGCGCACCGCGTTTTGCGATTGCTCACAAGTTCCCCGCCCAGGAGGCGGTCACGCAACTGGTAGGCATTGAGATTCAGGTGGGCCGCACCGGCGCGCTCACACCGGTGGCGCGACTGGCGCCGGTATTCGTCGGTGGCGTCACGGTCACCAATGCCACGTTGCACAACGAAGATGAAGTGCGCCGCAAAGACGTCCGCATCGGCGATACGGTGATAGTGCGGCGCGCCGGCGACGTGATCCCCGAAATCGTCGCCGTCGTTCCGGAGCGGCGCCCGCCCAACGCGCCGATATTTACGATGCCGGCCCTGTGCCCGGTATGCGGCTCACACGTGTACCGGGAAGAGGGTGAAGCGGTTGCCCGCTGTACCGGCGGGCTCGTTTGCGCCGCCCAGCGCAAGCAGGCGTTGCTGCACTTCGCAAGTCGGCGCGCGCTCGATGTTGAAGGGTTGGGCGACAAGCTGGTCGACCAGTTGGTCGACCAGGGCGTGGTTGCGACACCGGCGGATTTGTTCAAACTCGGCGTCGGCGCGTTGGCGGCACTCGATCGGATGGCCGAAAAATCGGCGGCCAACGTGGTGGCAGGGCTGGCGCGCGCGCGCACTACGACGCTGCCACGCTTTATCTACGCGCTCGGGATCCGGAATGTGGGCGAATCGACCGCGCGTGATTTAGCGCATCACTTCGGCAAGCTGGACGCGATCATCAGCGCGACGGAAGACGAACTGCTGCAGGTATCCGACGTTGGCCCGATTGTCGCGGCATCGATCGCGCGCTTCTTTTCTGAATCGCATAATCGCGAAGTGGTCGAGCAACTGCGCGCCGCTGGGGTGCACTGGCCCGAGAGCGCGCCGACTCGCGCTCCGCCAGGCCGCTTCGCAACCAAGACGTTCGTCATCACCGGAACGTTGCCGACGTTGAAACGCGAGGACGCAAAAGCGATGATTGAAGATGCCGGCGGCAAGGTGGCCGGCTCGGTGTCGACGAAAACCGACTACGTTGTCGCTGGCGAAGACGCCGGATCGAAGCTCGCCAAGGCAACCGCGCTCGGAGTGACTATCATCGACGAGGCACAGTTGCAGAAGCTATTAGTCCAGTGAGTCTGCCGAAAAGCTCCCCCGCTCGTCCGCGCGGGTGCGATTTGACGGTTTCACTGAACTTGGAGAACTGATTTGTACGCAATCGTCGGCGGCAGTGGTCTTGCCAAACTTACAGCGCTGCAAAATCCGAGGCGGCAAGTGATGCGCACGCCATATGGCGAGCCTTCCGGCGCGTTGAATTTCGGTCAGTTCGCTGGCGCCGAAGTGGTGTTTCTCGCGCGCCACGGGTATGGCCACACGTTGTCGCCGCACGAAATCAATTATCGCGCCAACATCTGGGCTTTGAAGGAGTTGAGAGTCGAGGGCGTCATTGCGGTGGCAACCGTCGGCGGCATTGGTGCGGCGTTCGAACCCGGATCATTGGTGCTGCCCCATCAGATTATCGATTACACGCACAGCCGCAAAAGCACGTTCTTCGAAGGTTCGGAGATGCCGGTGACGCACGTCGACTTCACGCAGCCGTATTCCCGGCTGTTGCGACAGCGGCTGATCGACGCCGCCGCAGCATGTGGCGAAAAGGTACTCGACGGCGCCGTGTACGCCTGCACCCAGGGTCCACGGCTCGAAACCGCGGCCGAGATCGAGCGCATCGCGCGCGAAGGAGGCGACGTCGTGGGCATGACTGGTATGCCGGAGGCGGTGCTGGCGCGCGAAGCGGGACTCGAATATGCATCGCTTGCGGTCGTGGTCAACCATGCCGCCGGTCGCGGCGACAGTGTGCAAGAGATCAAGCTCGAGGAGTTGGGTGCCGTGACGCAGGCAACGATCATGCGAGCGGTGCGCATCCTGTCGTCATTTTTCACAGGTGCACGATGATCAGGGAAATTTTGCGCATGGGTGACGCACGTCTGTTGAACGTCGCCGCGCCGGTGACAGATCTGCATGCGCCCGAGCTCCACACGCTGGTCGACGACATGTTCGAGACGATGCACGCTGCTAACGGCGCTGGGTTGGCAGCGCCGCAGATCGGCGTGCCCTTACGCATTGTGATTTTTGGCTACAGCGACCCTGATATGCGCAACCCGCGCTATCCCGATGCCGATCCCGTACCGCAGACCATCCTCGTCAATCCTTTGATTGACGCTCTGTCGGAAGAGGAAGTAGAGGGTTGGGAGGGATGCCTATCGGTGCCTGGCCTGCGCGGTGTAGTGCCGCGGTACGCGAAGATCCGCTACCGCGGTGTCGATTTGCAGGGACGACCGATCGATCGCACGGTCGATGGATTCCACGCGCGTGTCGTGCAGCACGAGTGCGACCATCTTGACGGTATTCTGTATCCGATGCGGGTGCGTGATTTTGCGCGCTTTGGTTATACCGACATCCTTTTCCCGGAAGTCGAAGACAGCGACGACTGAGCGACGCGCGACGACACCGGCGCTAGCGCTTCCAGCAAGTCGCTTTCAATCGCCAGCCGGTCGCGTGCTGAGGCGAGCCGCTCGCCCGACACCAGGAATACGTCCTCCGCGCGTTCCCCGAGCGTCAATACCTTCGCGGTGTGCACGTCGAGTCGATGCTTGGCCAGCACTCTAGCGATCGAGTACAGCAATCCGAGGCGGTCGGTCGCCACGATCGACAACAGATAATGCGAGCCGCGTGCATCGGGCTGCAGCTGCACGCTCGGCGATACCGGGAACTGGCGTGACTGACGCGACTGGCGATACTGCGCGGACTTCTCCGGCGGCAGAAGCTCCTCTTCCTTGGCTATCCACTCCGCCAGCTCGTGTTCGATCTGACTGAGCAGCTCGCGGTAATGAGATGCGCGGCCGTGATCGGTGACGAGAAAGGTGTCGAGTGCGTAACCGTGGCGGGTGGTATGCACTCGTGCATCCAGAATGCTCAGGTTCCGACTGTCGAAGTAACCGCAGACCCGGGCAAATAGCCCTTGCTGATCTTTCAGATAGACCAGCACTTCTGCCCCTTCGCCGATCCGCGCAAGCCGCGCGCGAACGATCGGTGTTGCGCTCTCGACTTTAGAAAACAGGGAGCGGGTGTGCCACGCAATGTCCTGTGCGCTATGACGCAGGAAATACACTACGTCGAGCTGCTGCCAGAGCGCCGCGCGCGCGGAGTCGGACAACCCGTACAGGCGCAAGATGCGCAGCGCTTCATCTTTGCGTCCGGCCAGCACCGCGGTCGGCGCCACCGTGCCGCCGCCAAGCAAGCGGCGCGTCGAGAGGAACAGGTCTTCCAGCAGCTTGCCCTTCCATGCGCTCCACACTTTCGGACTGGTGCCGCGAATGTCGGCCACCGTGAGCAGGTAGAGCGCGACCAGCGTACGTTCGTCGCGCACCAGCCCGGCGAACCGCTCGATCACGCCGTCGTCGGCAAGATCCTGCTTCTGCGCCACCTGAGACATCGACAGATGCTGGCTCACCAGAAACTCGATCAGCGACGTGTCGCTGCGATCGAGCCCATGGTCGCGGCAGAACCGCCGCGCATCACGGCTACCAAGGTCGCTGTGATTGCCGCCTCGTCCCTTTGCGATGTCGTGAAAAATAGCGGAGATATAAAGCAGCCAGGGCTTGTCGAAGTCCGCCATCAGTTGACTGCATAGCGGGTATTCGTGCGCGTGTTCGGACAGCGCGAATCGACGCAAATTACGCAGCACCTGCAGGATATGTTGATCCACGGTGTAGACGTGAAACAGATCGTGCTGCATTTGCCCCACGATGCGACGGAATACTGGCAAATAGCGCCCGAGCACCGACAATTGATTCATGCGCCGCAACTCGTGCAGTACGCCCCTTGGTTGCTGCAAAATGGCAAGAAACGTGGCCCGATTGGCGGGATCGCGTCGATAATGCGTATCGATGCGCACGCGCGCGTGCCATAGCGCCCGCATCAATCGCGCCGACATGCCGGTGAGCTCGCGATGCTGCGCCATCAGCAGGAACGCTCTGAGAATCCCGTTGGCGTCGCGTTCCAGGCCGCCATCGTCAGCCAGATCAAGCAGCTCCGCGCGCACAACGAAGGTGGCGTCGAGAGCGCGCGCCTCGCTGACGTCGCGCCCAAACAGCCGATGCTCGATGTTCTGCATCAATATGGTGTTCATCTGCGCAATCACCTTGGCGGAGCGGTAGTAGTGCTGCATCAATACTTCGCTCGAACGCCGGGAGCTGGTCGCATGGAAGCCGCTCA
>JACCZX010000025.1 GCA_013695705.1 Burkholderiaceae bacterium
GTGATCTCGAGTCGAACCCGCATCGCCGCCGACAGCGGCGCATTAGACGGCGACTAACTCAACAATCTTTTTAAATCAGCAACGATCGGTTCGACACCCTCACCGTGGCGCACGAACAGGCGCACCCTTCCCTCGCGGTCGATGACGTATGTGCCGGCGGTGTGATCAATTGAATACGACGTTGCCGTCTTGCCAGCGACTTTTTGGTAGAACACCTTGAACTCTTTCGCAGTCGCCGCAGTTTGTTCCGGCGATCCATGCAGCGCGACAAAACTCGGATCAAATCCCGGCACATAACGCGCGAGAACCGCCGGCGTATCCCGCTCCGGATCGACGGTGATAAAAAGCACCTGCAGTTGATCGCCCTGTTTGCCGAGCTGTTTTTTTACCTGCGCCATGTCGGCTAGCGTCGTCGGGCACACGTCTGGGCACTGGGTAAAGCCGAAGAAAATCGTCACTATCTTGCCGCGGAAATCAGAAAGCGTTCTTTTGGTGCCGGTGTGATCGGTCAAGACAAAATCGCGCGCGTAATTCGCTCCGGTGATGTCAACGCCGTTGAATTTTTGCGCGCCGCCACCACAGCCGGCAAGCAAGAGTGAAAGAATCCACGCTCTTAACATTTATCGTTGCCGGTGCAAAGCACCGGCTTAGATTCCGACCTTAGATGAACTTGTCCACCAACAGCGCGGCGAAAAGCGCGGCCAGATAAACGATCGAGTAGCTGAAGGTCGCCCGTGCCAGCTTGTCGCTGTAGTTTCGGTACAGGCGCCACGAGTAACCGATAAAAATCGCTCCTAGAATCAGCGCCACGATCAAGTACAGCGCACCAGCCATGCGGATTACGAAAGGCAGCGTGGTAACGGCGACCAGTACGACCGTGTACAACAGTATGTGAAGCCGAGTCAGGGCGACGCCGTGCGTGATCGGCAACATCGGCAGCCCCGCCTTGCGGTAATCGTCGAGGCGATACAACGCCAGCGCCCAGAAATGCGGTGGCGTCCATACGAAAATAATAAGCGCTAGAAGCCATGCCTCCGCCGGTGCGCTGTTAGTGATGGCGGCCCAGCCGAGAACCGGGGGCATTGCGCCGCTCATGCCGCCAATGACAATGTTCTGCGGCGTATATGGCTTCAGCAAAACGGTGTAGATCACCGCGTAGCCAACGAAGGTCGCCAGAGTCAGCCACATGGTCAACGGGTTGACAAAGCTGTACAGCAACCACATGCCGACACCGCCAAGCAACGCCGAAAAAACGATTGCCTGCAGCGGCGACAATTCTCCGCGAGGCATCGGCCGCATGCGCGTGCGAGCCATTTTGTCGTCAATACGCCTTTCGATCAGCGAATTGACGGCGAACGCGGCGCCCGCCAGCAGCCATATGCCGAGAGTCGCCATCAGACCCACCTGCCAGGGTGGCAGCTCCGCCGTCGACAGAAACATTCCAATCACCGCGCAGAAAATAGCGAGCTGCGTCACGCGCGGCTTGGTAAGGGCCCAATATTGCCCGAGCAGATGCGCGGTGCTGCTTTCAGTGCCGAGCTGAATCTCGGTGGCGGTGGTTTCGGTGGCGGTGTTTGCGGTCATGCGTGCCGTCATGCAGAAAGCTGTGCAACGAGCGCGAAGTCTAACGATTCCGCAGCCTGGGCGCCGTTCGATAAATAACTACCACGAGCCACGCCACCAGTAGCGCCCCGCCCCCGCTATGCAGCACTGCGAGCAACAGCGGCCATTGGAGTACGACGTTGGACAATCCCGTTAACAACTGCAGCGTGATGATTGCGAACAAGCCAAAGGCCAGCGGCTTGGCGCCGACGCGCCATAGCTGCCATACCAGCACTCCGATCGCCGCCACGACCACTGCCGCGAAGACACGATGCATCCAGTGAATTGCCACCAGAGCCTGGAACGAGATCAACTCGCCTGCCCCGGTTCGCCCCAGCGCGCGCCACCAGGTAAAACCCTGCGAAAAATCCATCGGCGGAAAAATTTCGCCCTGGCACAGCGGAAAGTCAGGGCACGCCATCACCGCGTAGTTGCTGCTGACCCACCCGCCTAGCGTAATTTGAACGAACGCCGCCGTGATTGAAGCAATCGCAATGGCGCGCACGCGCGGCGCGTCGATGAATTGGTCAAAAGGACTCTCGCGCAGCGCAACCCACATCAGCAGCGCCAGCAGAACGATTCCGCCCAGCAAATGCAGCGTCACGATAGCCGGCTGCAACCGCATCGTTACCGTCAACGCGCCGAACGCCCCTTGCACGCAGACCCACAGCAACGCCGCGGTCGTCAGCCACGGCGTGTACTGAACGGTGGCTTTGCGGGACGTTCGTCGCCATGCCTGCACCGTCAGCACGATGATCAAAACACCTACGGCCAGCGCGAGATATCGATGCCCCATCTCGATCCAGGCCTTGGTCGGAGTGACCGGACCGCTCGGTAGCGCGCTCTGCGCGCGAGCGATCGATTCGCTCGCCGCCATCGGGTTCGAAGCGCCGTAGCACCCGGGCCAATCGGGACAGCCGAGTCCGGAGTCGGTCAGCCGCGTGAAACTGCCAAGCATGATCAAATCAAGCGTCAGAAATGCGGTGACCCACGCAAGCTTGCGAAATTTTTGCGAATCGCGTGAGCGCCACACATACGCCAGCGGAACCGCCGCGACCATGACCCCCAGCAGTGCGAGCCAGAACAGCGAAATGACCGTCATCGTGGATCGATGCGGATCCAGCCGGCTGCAATCTTCAAGAGCTTGGCGACATCGCGCTTGACGCCGCTGGCCTCAGCACTCTTGGGCCACCGCAACATCAGGTTGCCGCGCGGATCGATGACCCAGATATGGTCCTGCAAACTCGCACCCGCAGTGTCGGGCAGCGCAAGAAAATCGCGCAACGGCGGTAGCGCGGTACGCACGAAATGCGTGCCTTCGTACTCGCGCATCAGCACGATCGGCAAAGGCGCGTTATCGAAGATCAACCAGACGCGTTCGATCTGGTCGCGTTCCTTGCCGGTCATCGTGCGCTGCTGCCGCATCATCAGCAGCTTCTCGTTGCAGCGCGAATCGCAATCGCCACCGTCGACCATTACGAACACCCAGCTGCCTCGCAATTGCCGCAAGTCGAACTCAGCACCGTCCACGCTCGTCAGCGGCAACGCAGGAACTGGGCGTTGCGGCTCGATCAAGGTGCCGTAGTTCGTGCGGCCCGACGGCGGCACGATGTAGTACGCAATGTAGGCCGCCGCGATC
Source organism: Burkholderiaceae bacterium (assembly GCA_013695705.1). Taxonomy (GTDB): domain Bacteria; phylum Pseudomonadota; class Gammaproteobacteria; order Burkholderiales; family Burkholderiaceae_F; genus JACCZX01. The sequence continues at coordinate 3,242 of JACCZX010000025.1, forward strand.
GGCAACACGGTGATGGCAATCAGCACATACAACGGCAAGTAACGACGCCAACGCTGATTCATCGCAAGCGCCACGACTTCCAACCGAAGTAAAGAGCAAGCACCGCAATTAGGGTCGCCAGCGCATACCACTGAAACGCGTAGCCACGATGGCGCTCGACGCCACTCACCAGCCGCGGCCACTCGCGGCGCAAACCATCGACGGATACGCTGCCGTTTTGCAGTCGCGCTTGCCGAATTACAAAGCGCGCAACGCGAACGCCGGCAGCAACTTCGTAGGCGGAGTAGTCGAGGTTCTGCCACATGCCTGGCACACGCTGTTCAGTCGTGCTCCCCAACTCGAGAAGCGTTGAGGGCCTGGCCACAGCCAACCCTTCGACACTGATGCGGCCCGATGGCGGCGGTGCAACCGTGATGCGCGTCTGATCCTGCATGTTGCGCGCTTGCCAGCCACGATCCACCAATACGGCGGGCAAGTCGGCGCCTAGCACCAGCGGCGTGAGGACGTAAAAACCTGCGACACCGCCGAGCGATCGATTGTCCAGATAGATGCTGCCGGCCGCATTGAATACCCCGCTGACACGCACCTTGCGCGGCAGCGCCGCCGCGATGTCAGCGATCGCATTGAGTGACGGCATGATCTCCGCGACCGAAGCGCGCTCAGCCGCGTCGGTTTGCGCCTGCAATGCGACCTTCAGGTCACCACGCCGTGTCTGCCAGAGGCCAAGCGAAGTGGCTGCCGCAATCCCGATCGCCGCCAAGATCAGCGCAGCGATCAGCTTTCGGCGTGACATCGCGATGAATCGGATAAGCTTTCGTGAAACTCCGATATGCGCATCGTCATCGCTTTCGCCCTGGCTGGCATCTTGTTATCGCTTGGCTCGGCACTGGTCTATCTGATTCGCGACAAGGGCAGGACCAATCGCACTGTAAATGCGCTTACGGTTCGCGTGGGTATCTCGGTCGCACTCTTCCTGTTCATCCTGTTCAGCTACTGGATGGGCTGGATCGAACCACGACGATTCGGCTCGTAACAATGCGAGCCGGGCAGCTACAGCCAGTAGACGACGATATAAAGCCCAATCCACACGACGTCGACAAAGTGCCAGTACCATGCGGCCGCTTCAAATGCGAAGTGTTGATCCGGCTTGAAATGGCCGCGTATCAGGCGCAGCAGCACCACGGAGAGCATCAACGCGCCAAGGAACACGTGGAAGCCGTGGAAGCCTGTCAACATGAAGAATGTCGAGCCGAAAATGCCTGATGAAAGTCGCAGGTTCAGGTCTTTGTAAGCGTGCCCGTATTCGAACATCTGCACGCCGAGAAAGGTGACCCCCAGAACGATCGTGATCGCGAGCCACAGGATGGTTCGGCTGCGATGATTGGCGCGCAACGCATGGTGCGCAATCGTCAGCGTCACTCCGGACGAAAGCAGCAGCGCTGTGTTAATCGTCGGTAGCCAGAATGGGCCGAGCGTAGTGAATGGATCGATGGTGCCGGCCGGACCCGAGTGCGGCCACGTAGGAAGAAAATCGGGCCACAGCAGTTTGTGATCGAAGTCTCCCAGCAGCGGCGCGCTGATGACGCGCGCGTAAAAGAGCGCGCCGAAAAATGACGCAAAAAACATCACTTCGGAAAAAATAAACCAGCTCATCCCCCAGCGGAATGACACGTCGACCTTGCGGTTGTAGTCGCCGTGCTCCGATTCACGCGACACGATCGAGAACCAGCCGACCAGCATGTACACCAGCGTGGAAAGCCCGATCGCGAGAGAAAACCAGCCGAGCGAATTGTGATTGACCACCATCGCCGCGCCGAACATCGTGAAGATCATCGCAATCGCGCCAACCGCCGGCCATTGCGACGGCGCGGGCACGAAGTACAGCGGGCCATGCGCGGAGGAACCCGCGGGCGCGGCGTGCGTTGCACTATGCGGCTGAGACATTTGCTTCGTTCCTTTGCTCGATCACGGCACGACCAGATTGAAGATGACAATTAATGCGCGACAAAAAGCGCCGCAGCTAGCGCACTCCATCGACCTTTCTCATTGCACGGCCGCTACCGCTCCGGCGACTTCGAAGAACGTGTACGACAGCGTGATCGTCTTCACGTCGGCAGGCAACTTGGGGTCTATGAAGAACAGCACCGGAAACTGCCGCGTCTCGCCCGCCGCAAGAATCTGCTGCTGAAAACAAAAACATTCGAGCTTCTGCAGATACTGCGCCGCCTGCATCGGCGCGTAACTCGGAATCGCCTGACCCGCCATCGGGCGGCGTTCTAGATTGACAAGGTCGTACTGGACCTGCACCAGCTCGCCTGGATGCACTTCGAGATGATTCGTATGCGGCTTGAAGCGCCAGGGCCCCTGCTTGTTGGCATCGAACTCGATGACGACAGTCCGGCTCAGGTCGACTTGCGTATTGCGCGCCGCGCGCTCGACCTCGGAGTCGCGCGAGGTCAACACATTGATGCCGGTGACCTCGCAGATTTTGCGATAAAGCGGCACCAGCGCCCATCCGAAGCCGAACATCAGCACCGACACGACGATCAGCTTGCGCAGAATCGTGCGGTTATTCGTTTCGAATTCGCTCTGTTGCATTTATGCGCCGCTGAATAGCCAATATTTTGCAATGACGCCGGCAAAGAAAACGAGCGCGATCGACATCAGGACAAGGGCAGTACCCATATTGCGGTTGCGCGCAGCCATTGCCTACTTGACGACCGGAGGAGTCTCGAACGTATGAAACGGCGGCGGCGACGGCAGCGTCCACTCGAGCCCACCGTCGACCGAGTGCCACGGATCAGCCGCTGCCTGCGGCCCACCGCGAATGCACTTGATGATCACGTACAGAAACAGAATCTGCGCCAAACCAAATCCAAACGCACTGATGGTCCCGACCGCGTGGAAATCGGCGAACTGCATCGGATAGTCCGCGTAACGGCGCGGCATGCCCGCGAGCCCGAGAAAATGCATCGGGAAAAACGTCGCGTTGAAAAAGATCATCGAGAGCCAGAAATGCAGTTTGCCGAGCTTCTCGTCGTACATGTGGCCAGTCCACTTCGGCAGCCAGTAATACGCGCCTGCGAAGAGCGAGAACAGCGAGCCGGCGACCAGCACGTAGTGGAAATGCGCGACGACGTAGTACGTGTCCTGCACCTGAATGTCGATCGGCGCCAACGCGAGGATCAGGCCGGTAAAGCCACCCATCGTAAACACGAAAATGAAGCCGATCGCAAACAGCATCGGCGTCTCGAAGGTCATCGAACCGCGATACATCGTCGCGATCCAGTTAAATACCTTCACTCCCGTGGGCACCGCGATCAACATCGTCGCGTACATGAAGAACAATTGGCCGGTGACCGGCATGCCGGTGGTGAACATGTGATGCGCCCACACCATGAACGACAGGATTGCAATCGACGCGGTTGCATACACCATCGAGGCGTAGCCGAACAACGGCTTGCGCGCAAACACCGGGATCACCTGCGAGATGATCCCGAAGCCCGGCAGGATCATGATGTAAACCTCGGGATGCCCGAAGAACCAGAAGATGTGCTGATACATCACCGGGTCACCGCCGCCCGCGGCGTTGAAAAAGCTGGTGCCGAAGTGCCGATCGGTCAACGTCATCGTGATCGCGCCGGCCAGCACGGGCATCACCGCAATAAGCAGATAAGCGGTGATCAGCCAGGTCCACACGAACATCGGCATCTTCATCAGCGTCATGCCTGGCGCGCGCATGTTCAGGATCGTCGTGATGATGTTGATCGATCCCATGATCGAGCTCGCACCCATAATGTGCAGCGCGAAGATTGCGAGGTCCATGCCGGGACCCATCTGCACCGTCAGCGGCGCGTATAGCGTCCATCCCGCTGCGGTCGCGCCGCCCGGGACAAAGAACGACACCAGCAGCAACAGCGCCGCCGGAGGCAACAGCCAGAAGCTGAAGTTGTTCATGCGCGCGAACGCCATGTCGGGCGCGCCGATCATCAGCGGAACCTGCCAGTTCGCGAAGCCCACGAACGCCGGCATGATCGCGCCGAACACCATGATGACGCCGTGCATCGTCGTCAGCTGATTGAAAAACTCCGGCCGCCAGAACTGCAATCCCGGCTGAAACAGTTCGAGGCGCAACCCAAGCGCCAGAGTGCCACCGAACAGGAACATCGTGAACGAAAACCACAGATACATCGTGCCGATGTCTTTATGGTTGGTCGCATAAAGCCAGCGGCGCCAACCGGTCGGCACGTGATCGTGCGCAGCATCGTGCGTGTGGTCAGCCACGGGCCCGTGGCCATGCGGCAGAGCGTTTGGAGTAACAGCAGGAGTGACAGCACTCATCGAAATTCCTTGATCACTTACGCGCTAAGCGAAAGTCGGTGGGTTGCACAACGCCGCCCTTGTTGCCGTAGGAGTTCTTGACGTGGGTTGCAACCGCGCCCAACTCAACGTCTGACAGGCCCTTCCATGACGGCATCGCGTTTTTGCCGTTCAACAGAATCTGCAGGAGCTCGGGCGTGTTGGCCACGACCTTGCTGCCGGCTAGCGCTGGAAAGGCCGGCGGAACACCCAGACCCGTCGCCTGATGACAGACCTGGCAATTGGCTTGATAAACCTTGTCTCCGCGAGCGATGAGCTCGGGCTGCGTCCAGACTTTGGCGGGATCGTCGGCTAGTGCTGCCAGCGCCTGGCGACGCGTCGCCACCCACTTCGTATAGTCCTCCGCGGAAACTACCTGGACTGCGATCGGCATGAAGGCGTGGTCCTTGCCGCACAACTCATAACAGCGTCCATAGAACGTACCGATCTGATCGGCGCGGAACCAGGCGTCGCGCGTGAAGCCCGGAATCGCATCCTGCTTGACGCCAAGCGCCAGCACCCCCCACGAATGAATGACGTCGTTGGCAGTGGTGATGAGGCGGACTTTGCGATTCACCGGCACTACCAGCGGCTCGGTGACCTCGCTGAGGTAATTCGCAGTCTTCGGCTCGTCGCCTTCGATCTGTGCACGCGGCGTTGCCGAGCGTGACAAAAAACCGATCCCTTCGCCTTCACCGCGGATGTAGTCGTAGCCCCACTGCCACTGATATCCGGTCGCCTTGATGGTCAGATCGGCGTTACTGGTGTCCTTCATCGCTACTACCGTCCGCGTTGCCGGCAGCGCCATCAGAATGATGATGATGAACGGAATCACGGTCCACACGATCTCGACCGTCGTGTTTTCGTGCCAATTTGCAGCCACCGCACCTTTGGACTTACGGTGCTTCCAGATCGAATAGAACATCACGCCGAAAACCAGAACGAAAATGGCCCCGCAGATGATCAGCATGAAATCATGCAGAGCATAAATATCGCGCGCCAGATCACTCGCCGGCGGTGGCAAGTTGTAGCGGCTCCGCACCGCCGCACCGGCGTTGCCTGCTGCCAGTACCAGCAGCACGAGCAGAGCGCGGTACCACCAAGCCTTAAAAAAATAACTCTTCATCATCGCGACTTCGTTGTCCCTGATGTCATTGTGCCCACCGTATGCCTGACATTGCTCGAGCCCGCATCAGCGAACCGTCCAGCTCGCGCCCGAGTTGAAACCGCCCGTGATCGAGCAGATGCCGGCCAAGCTCGAGCTTGAGCCCGGGGGCCAGTAGGTACACGCGCACGCGCTTGCCCCACTGTCGCCCACGCGATTCGACCTGCACGCGAGACTCCCGCGGGTCGAGCTCCCAGCGCTGCGTGTGCGCACCCTCGATCCTTTCGACCATTAGCTGATTTGGCGCAATGGCGATCCGCTCACGATCGGCCGCATGATGGCTGTAGCAGAAGAACGCCACGCCCACGGCCAACAACTCGACGCCCACGAACGGAAGAACCATCCACAAACCGAAGGCCGCAAACCCCAAACCGAAAAAAAATGAAACAGCCACCAGCGAACCGAACACAAAGGCCAACTGGCGCGGCCCTGCTGAACAGTTTCGCTTGATCAGCCATTCTTCTGCTGCGGTATTCGCGATAGACATTGGCGGGCGGATTATAGACAAGCACTCGTCGTCCGCGCGTGCAGCGCAAAGGCAGCGACAAGCCTTTGTGATCGCCATGTTTCACACGGCGATCACGCACGCCGGCGGCTACTTCGGAGGAATTCGCAGGTTCTGACCGGGATAAATTTTGTCCGGGTGCGTCAGCATCGGCTTGTTCGCTTCAAAAATTTTCTGATAATCATTCGCATCGCCGTAGAACTGCTTCGAAATTTTCGACAGCGTGTCGCCCTTGACCACCGTGTAGAACTGCGACTGAGGCTGCGACAAGTCGACCGTCATGCTGTCGTCGACCGCGGCGATGCCGTGAACGTTTCCGGCAGCCAGAATGATTTTCTCCCTGGTCGCCTGGTCTTTGGCCACGCCGAAGACCTTGGCCGTCGCGCTTGCGCCGTCGTAGGTTACCGTCAAGCCAGTCGCGGTCAGACCCAGCGAGCTGATGTATTTCTCGATCGCGCTCGCTGCCTCGCGATTGGCGGTAGCAACAGCGGTGGGATCCGCGGCTGCCTGCGCCGGAGCAGCCTGAGCCTTACCAAACAATTTCTCGCCCGCATCTTTGAAAAACGAAATGATCGACATTTAATGCTCCAGTGGTTTTTTTGAAAATTTCAGTGACTACATCGCCTGCCGTCGGCTTGCCAACTGCTCGCGAACTGCTTCGACCGAGATCGTGGCAGCGCCCGCCGCTTTTTTCTGCTGCGGCTTCCACGCATGACCGTAGGCAACCTCGAAGGTTAGTCGAATTCGGCCGTCGTCCGCGCGCTGCGCCTCGACCTCGCGCAGCAGGTCGCGCGCCCGCCGCCCGGAAGGCAGTGATTGCGCCCGATCATTGCGGGGGTTGCCGCCGAGCGCGCGCACTTCGTGCAGCAAGTCGCGCGGCGATGCGTACGTCAGCGTCAGCACTTCGGCGTCCATCACCGGCGCGCTGAATCCGCTGGCCACCATCATGTCGCCGAAATCGTGCATGTCGACAAATGGCATCGCGCGTGCGCCGGGCATCGCGTTGACTGCCGCCGCACGCAATTCCTTTAGCGTGTCCGGACCGAAACAGCTGAACATCAGCAAGCCATCTACCTCGAGCACGCGCTTCCACTCTGGAAAAACCATGTGTGGTTCGGGATGCCAGTGCAACATCAGATTCGAGAAAAGCAGCGTCACGCTGGCATCGGCGATCGGTAATTGACCGCCGTCGCCGAGTACTCGATGCGAAGACACGCCGCGCAGCCAGCCCAGTGCGCGCGATCGAGAATTCCTGCCCTTACTGCGCAGCATGCGTTCGGAAATGTCGACGCCGATCCAGTCGGAGCCCGGGTAACGCGCCAGCAGCGGTGCGCGTGTTTCGCCAGCGCCACAACCGACGTCGAGAATTCGTCTTGGAGCTAGTCGGATGTACTGCAGCCGCTCGATCATGCGGCGCGCGATTTCGCGCGGTAGCGCGTCGCACAGGGCAAACCGCGCAGCGCGAGCATCGAACTGCCTGCGCACCGTCGCAACGCGTGCAGGGATACGCGGCGGCGCGATAATGGTGGGCGTCAACTCGGACGTTCCGGGACCCAGTGGCATGCGACCCTATGGTTTAACCCAGTATAGGAGCCGCTAAGCTCGATCGACTTTAGTCGACCCCGCCCTTTGACCTCGATGCTGCGTACTCTGATTCAACGACTGCTGACTCTGCGCTGCGTCGTTTGCGAGCAGATAAGTGCACTGCGGTCCGATATTTTGCCGACTCCGATTTGCCCCGACTGCGAATCGGATTTCTTCTCAACAGACACTCGCCGTTGTGAGCGCTGCGCGATTTCAATGTCCACTGCGTCCCTTGCACGAACGTGCGGACGCTGTGTTGCGAACCCACCGCACTTCGACGCCACCATCGCGCTGGCTGATTACGTCTCGCCGGTCGATGGCATGGTGGTCGCCCTGAAGTTCACCGCGCGACTCGATCTCGCCAATTTTTTCGGTCGGCTGCTGGCGCAGCGCGTGTCGGCTCAGCCGCTGCGCATGCCCTCCAATCTCATCATTCCCGTGCCGCTGGCGTTTGAACGACTGCAGCAGCGTGGCTTCAATCAATCGCATCAGATCGCGCGTGTATTTGCAGCCGCCACCGGTGAGCGTCTCGCGGTCGATCGGCTAATACGTGTCCGTCATACGCCGCCGCAACAATCATTAAAGCTCGCAGAACGGCATCGCAACGTTCGCAACGCATTTGCGGTTGAAGGCAGCCTGACAGGTAATACGATATATGTGATCGACGACGTGATGACCAGCGGCAGCACGCTGGACGAAATTGCGCGCGTTCTCAAGCTCGCCGGTGCCGCCCGCGTGGTCAACCTGGTCGTGGCCCGGACGCCCTGACGCCGTGTTCCACATTGTTCTGGTCGAGCCGGAAATTCCACCCAATACCGGCAACGTGATCCGGCTCGCGGCAAATACCGGCGCCCAGCTGCATCTGGTTGCACCATTGGGGTTCGCGCTCGACGACAAGCAGCTGCGACGCGCGGGACTCGACTATCACGAGTTTGCCGCGCTCAAGGTCCATCCAAGTTTCGATGCGCTGATCGCCAACGAAGCGCCGCCGAAGGATCGCATGTTTGCGCTGACCACGCGTGGTGCCAAACAACTCGGCGAGGCCACTTTCATCAGCGGCGACTGGTTTGTATTCGGCAACGAGACTGCTGGCTTATCGGACGCAATGCGCGCCCGCTTTGCTCCGGCGCAGCGCATTCGGTTGCCGATGCGCCCCGAAAATCGCAGCCTCAACCTGTCGAACGCAGTGGCTATCGTGATATTCGAAGCATGGCGCCAGGCAGGATACGAAGGCGGCGTGTAACACACCTTCCCTCTCACAGGCGAGTTGTGCACGCATCCAGAAGAATCAGCAGTTGCCCCGGCGCGTCTGCGACCATCAGCAGATTGCGGTGCTCGGCGCGGATCAAACCTTCCGCTGCAGCGTGCTCGAGAAACGCGAGCAACGAATCGAAGTAGCCCGCGACGTTGACCAGCCCAACCGGTTTCGCCTGCAACCGGAGCTGCAGCCACGTCACCATCTCGAACATCTCCTCGAGCGTGCCAAAGCCGCCGGGTAGCACGATGAAGGCTTCGCTGCGCGCCGCCATCGTATGTTTGCGCGCGTGCATCGAGTCTACGATTAACAACTCGCTCAACCCCTGATGCGCCACTTCGGGATGCATCAGATGCTCCGGAATGACGCCGGTGACGCGACCGCCGCACCGAAGCGCCTCGTCCGCCAGAGCGCCCATCAGACCGACGTGGCCACCGCCGTATATCAGCTCGACATCATTGGCTGCGAGCAAGCGCGCAGTTTCCCGCGCCGCTGCTACGTACTCGTCCCGCCGGCCTGGTTGCGATCCGCAGAACACGCACACCGATTTCAGGTTCATCGCTGACGCGCTTCCAGCTTCGGCTCGCGCGCGAGCAATGCGTGCAGTGCCTGTGACGGGCTCAACGCTCCGTCGAGCACCGCGCATACGGCTTGCGTGATCGGCATCTCGAGGTCACACGCTCGCGCCCGAGCCAGTACGGCGTGCGCTGAGTAAACGCCTTCAGCCACATGACCCAACCCGGCCACCGCGGTCGCGCGCGATGCCCCGCCACCCAAAGCCAATCCGATTTTCCGGTTGCGCGACAAATCGCCGGTAGCTGTCAGGATCAGATCGCCGACACCTGTAAGGCCCATGAAAGTCTCGGCACGGCCACCGAGCGCGACTCCTAGCCGAGTCATTTCGGCCAGACCGCGCGTGATCAACGCGGCGCGTGCATTCAAGCCGAGCTCGAGCGCGTCGGAGATGCCGGTCGCGATCGCCATTACGTTCTTGACCGCGCCGCCGACTTCAACGCCGATCACGTCATCGGTCGAATAGATTCGCAGTGACCCCCCATGCAACGCCTCGGTTACGTGCTCGCAGAAGCGCGGCTCACCCGCCACAGTCAATGCGGTCGGCGAACCCAGCGCCACTTCGATCGCAAAGCTGGGCCCGGACAATGGGCCCGTGTCGCCTTCGTTCACGCGCTCTGTCTTCATGATCTGATGCGCCATCTGTCCGCTCAACTGCTCGAACCCTTTACACAGCCACGCGAGCGAACATGCCGGGGCGGCTTCGTTTACACGGCGTACGACTGAGCGCAGCGCATCAGTCGGCGTCGCGATCAAAATAAGTCCCCGCGACGCGCCGTGCATCACCGCCGCGCTCAGGTCGTCAGTGAACCGCAGCGATTCATGCAAAGCAACTGTCGGGAGGTAGCGCGCATTGACGCGGTCACGTTCGAGCCGCTCGTACTGCTCTGCGCTGCGTGCGTAGAGCAGTACCGAGTGACGCGCGCTGAGCGTCGATGCGATCGCAGTGCCCCACGCGCCAGCGCCGAGCACGGCGACGTTCATGCGCTAGGCGACGAGCCTATGGCGATATCAGAAAAGACTATGCGCCGGCAGCGCCGGTACCATTCGCGCTGGCTGTCGCTGACAGCGCGCCCGCCGGCGGCTGCTGCGCCATCGCTGCCATCTTTTGCGAATAAAACGCTTCGAAGTTGATCTCGGCCAGGTGAATCGCCGGTAACCCGGTGCGCGATATCAAGTCGGCGATGTTGGCGCGCAAGTATGGATAGATGATTCCGGGACAGACAACCCCGAGCACCGGCCCCATCTGTTCGCCGCTGAGATTGCGAATCTCGAAAATTCCACCCTGCTTGCCCTCGACCAGAAACAACACCTTGTCGCTGACCTTGGCGGTAGCCGTCACGCGCACCACCACCTCGTGCACGTAATCGACCACCGCAGAGTTGCTGACTTCGATCTGAATATCGACCGACGGTGCTTCGGCTTCGAGAAAGATGCGCGGCGCGTGCGGCATTTCGAGTGACGCATCTTTCAGGTAGACGCGCTGCAGCTGAAATATTGGCGCCTGATCGGCGGGTGCAGCGCCGAGCGCGGGAGTGGTGTCAGTCATAATTTCCTCAATGCATCGATGTGACTAGACGGCAAGCAGCGCCGATAGCTTGCCGTCGCGATCGAGCGCAGATAAATCGTCGAAGCCGCCGACGTGCGTGTCACCAATAAAAATCTGCGGCACGGTGCGGCGCCCCGTTCGCGTCACCATTTCGTCGCGCCGCTCGGGTTCGAGGTCGACTCGCACTTTCTCGATCTGATCGACGCCGCGCGCTGTCAGCAGCGCTTCCGCGCGCTGGCAGTAGGGGCAAACGCCTGTTCCGTACATCACCACACGTGCTGTCATTAAAATTCCATTTACGTTCTGATCGGCAGTCCGGCCTCGCGCCAAGCAGCGAGCCCTCCGCCGAGTATAAAAACTTCGTTAAATCCGCTCGACCGCAACTGGGCCGCCACTTTTCCAGCCTTGCTGCCATTGGCGCAGACCACAATTAGCGGCCGGTCCTTTTTCAACGCCCCGGTGCCGTCTTTCACCTTGTCGATGGGCAAGTTGCGTGCGTTCGGCAGTGAACCCTTCGCAAACTCTTCAGCAGTTCGAATATCGACGATCGTCGCGTTCTTGCCGTTGATCAGCTGAGTGACCTGCAATGTCGTCAACGTCGGACCGGATCTGCGACTGCGAATGGACGGCCATAGCAGCATCCCCCCGCTCACCAGCGCCATCGCTACCAAAAGAATGTTTTCGATCAGAAACTGCACGGAAAGGTAACGCTCGGGAGCGGCAAAGCCGCGAATTATAGAATAGCCGCATGCACAAGCCGACGTTCAAGCTGGTCTTACTGCGCCACGGCGAGAGCCAGTGGAATCTGGAGAATCGCTTTACCGGCTGGACCGATGTCGATCTGACGGAAAATGGGCGACGCGAGGCGCAAGCTGCCGGCGAATTGCTGCGCCAGGAAGGTTTCGCATTCGACATCGCCTATACGTCGGTGCTTAGGCGCGCCATCCGCACTTTATGGATCACATTGGATGCGCTCGATCTGATGTGGCTGCCGGTGGTTCACAGCTGGCGCCTGAACGAGCGTCACTACGGCGCCCTGCAAGGGCTGAACAAGGCCGAAACCGCGGCCAAGTTTGGTGAGCAACAGGTGCAGCAATGGCGGCGGGCGTACGAGGTGGCGCCCGAACCAATGTTGCCGTCGGATCCGCGTCAGGCGCTCCTAGGTCATGACGCGCGCTACAAGCATCTGAAGCCGGATGACATGCCAGCCACCGAAAGTTTGAAAGACACCGTGGCTCGAGTCGTTCCGTTCTGGAACGACTCGATAGCGCCCGCCATCATGCGCGGCCGGCGGGTGTTGGTCACGGCGCACGGCAACTCGCTGCGCGCGTTGATAAAACATCTTGATCAACTGTCCGACGATGCCATCGTGGCGCTCAACGTACCTACCGGCCGCCCGCTGGTCTACGAGCTCGACGCCGAACTCAAGCCGCTGCGGCACTATTATCTCGGCGACCCTGGCGAGATCGAGCGTGCGGTCACCGCCGTGGCGGCGCAGGGCCACGTGACCAATCACACGACATAACTTGATAACTACCGCGATCCTCGCTCGACTTTAAGGATGAAGCGAGGGTTAACGGCATAGCCGTAATCTTTGGGGGAACGCACCTTGACGGACGGTTGTCGGAGATAGGTACAGCGATTGCAGACAGCAGTTGCTGACAATGGTCGGGCCTATACTTTGAACTACGTTTGCAACAGCGGGCTTTTGCTTCGCTCATCCGTTGGGCCGCGCGCTAGTGTTGATCAAATCGACGTCAAATGGGGGTGGCATGGCTGGCAAGGCTCGTAGCTTCGGACTAATTGGGGTTGGCGCAGTTGCCGGCGTGCTGGTGAGCCTGGGTATTTCGGCCTACGCGTTTCGCGATACGCGTGGCCCGATTCCACTGGAAGAAATCCGCGCGTTTACCGACGTCTTTGGAGCGGTGAAGGCAAACTACGTCGAGCCAGTCGACGACAAGAAACTGATGCACGAGGCAATTTCGGGCATGCTCGCCGGTCTTGACCCGCATTCGGCGTATCTGGATGCCGATGCATTCAAAGACATGCAAAGCGATATCCAGGGCGAGTTCGGCGGCCTGGGAATCGAAGTTGGCGCCGAAGACGGCGTCATCAAGGTTATTGCGCCGATCGATGACACACCCGCAGCGCGCGCCGGCATCAAGGCCGGCGATCTGATTATCAAGATTGACGACAAGGTTACGCGCGGGCTGACCCTGCCTGAAGCCGTCAAGCTGATGCGCGGCAAGCCACGTACGTCGATCACGCTGATCGTCGCGCGCAAGGGCGAAGACAAACCGCTTGAATTCAAGCTGATGCGCGACGTCATCAAGGTGCAATCGGTCAAGTCGAAGATGATCGAGCCTGGCTATGGCTTCGTGCGGGTGTCGCAATTCAAGGAGCGCACCGTTGACGACCTGGTCAAACACGTCAACGATCTTTACAAGCAGGGCCCGCTGAAAGGGCTTGTGCTCGATATCCGTAATGATCCGGGCGGCCTGCTGCATTCGGCCGTGGGCGTATCGGCGGCGTTCCTGCCAGCCAAGGCCTTAGTGGTTTCGACCGACGGGCGCACCGATGACGCGCGCCGCAAGTTTGTCGCGTCGCCCGAAGATTATCTGCGCGGTCGCGGCGAAGACATCCTGTCGAAGATGCCGCCGCAGGTGAAGACAGTGCCGCTGATCGTACTGGTCAATGGTGCGTCGGCTTCCGCCTCGGAGATCGTGGCGGGCGCGCTGCAAGATCACAAGCGCGCATTGGTGCTCGGCACGCAGACGTTCGGCAAGGGTTCGGTGCAGACGATTATTCCGCTGCGCATGGATGGCGATAATCCGGCAGCCATCAAGCTCACTACCGCGCGCTACTTCACCCCCAAGGGTCGCTCGATTCAGGCCAAAGGAATCGTGCCCGACTTCATCGTCGAGGACACGCTCGAAGGCAACTTCGCGGGTTTCAACGTGCGCGAATCCGATCTGGTCAGGCATCTTGAAAGCGCCAAAGCCGAGGAGGCGACGCGCGCTGTTACAGCTGCGCCGGCAGTCGCGTCACCGCGCGGTTCCGCGGTGCCGTCCGCGCCAGCGGTCAAGCCAATCGATGGCAAGGCCGCGTCGCCAAAGCGTTATGAGTGGGGCGCACCAGAGGATTACCAGCTGCTGCAAGCGATCAACCACTTGAAGGGCAAGCCGGTCGAAATAGCCAAACCGAAGCCCGATAGCGTCGCGACAACAGCCGTACCCGCGCGCTGATCAGCGAAAGAGTCTAAAACGGGCCGCAGTGCGGCCCGTTTTCTTTTGCGCTTCCTCACCCATGACCGACGCTCAATTTGACGACGACCAGCTGCTCCGCTACTCACGCCACATTTTGCTGAATGAGGTCGGCATCCAGGGGCAGCAAAAAATCCGTTCGGCGCGCATGCTGATCGTGGGCGCCGGTGGTCTGGGTTCACCCGCGGCGGTCTACGTTGCTGCCGCCGGCGTTGCGACGATCGTCCTGGTCGATGGCGATGTGGTCGATCTCACCAACTTGCAGCGACAGATTCTGCACACGACGAAGCGGGTGGGAACACCGAAGGCCGAATCGGGCAGGCTCGCCCTGCACGCCGTCAATCCGGAGGTGCAAGTAATTCCGGTCGCGCGCCGGGTGGATGCAACTGCGCTCGACGAGTTCGTGCGGGATGCAACGGTGGTGCTCGATTGCACGGACAACTTCGCGACGCGTCACGCAATTAATCGCGCATGTGTGGCGCATCGCAAGCCGCTGGTTTCCGGTGCGGCAATCCGGTTCGACGGCCAGATCGCGGTGTTCGACCTGCGCGACGATGCGTCACCGTGCTACGCATGTCTGTTTCCGCCAGCAAGCAGCGAAGATCAGAGCGAAGACGAGCCGTGTTCGACGATGGGCGTATTCGCTCCCCTCACAGGAATCATTGGCACGACGCAAGCGGCCGAGGCGCTCAAACTTGCAGCCAATATCGGTCAGAGTTTGCAAGGCCGCCTGCTGATGCTCGACGCGCTAGCAATGCGCTGGCACAGCGTGTGCGTAACGCGCGACCCCGGTTGCCCTGTATGTGCCGGCCGCGGCGTTAACTAACCAGCGCCGGCATTTGAACGTCGAGCGCTTCGGCTGGCGCTTTGCGAAACCCGCTCTTGGCAAACCGATGCCAACGCCCAAGCACAAACGCCAGCACCAGCGCGGAGCGCGCGCTCGGATCGAACGAGTCGGGCAGCTCGCCTTGGCTGACTGCAACGCGAAAGCTTTGCTTGAGCGACGCCTCGATGCGTTCGAACATCTGGTTCAT
>JACCZX010000247.1 GCA_013695705.1 Burkholderiaceae bacterium
AGAAAACTGTGCTGCTCTGAAACGCTGGAGACGAGGTCGAACAAATTCTCGAGCCGTTTGGCTATGAGTGCGATCCGGCCCGGCATCTTTATCAGGCGGTAAGCGGTAATGAAAACCGGCGACAGCACGGGAATTCGCCGCAGGGCACTCTTTAAACGGGCAGTAAAAGGCTCTGGTTGCTGGGCGGCCGGTTCATCGCCGCCTGGCCAAGAAGCGGGTGCGGAGGATGTACCGTCCGAGCGCTCGCGACCCGAGTCGGCGCGTTCATCGTACGTGTAACGCAACAGCGTCTCACGGATCTGTTGCAGCGATATTGTCTTCATCTCGGAGCGATCCACTATTGCGGCAATACGCCCGGTTTGTCCACCGTAGTGTCAGAGAGGATCCTTCCGTGTTCAAGCTGAATCACCCGCGTGCATGTCTTGCTCACCAGCTCAGTTGAATGCGTCGCGATGACGAGGATCGGAGTACGGTCAAGCATCGCCGAGAGCCGCTGTGCCGCTTTCTCTTGAAACTCGGCGTCGCCGACCGATAGCCATTCGTCCATCAGCAATACGTCAGCATCGACACTGGTAGACACGGCAAATGCGAGCCGCATCTGCATCCCGCTGGAGTAAGTCCTAATTGGCATTGAAAGGTATTCGCCTAAATCAGTGAACCCCGCGATGTCGTCAACCCGCGCCGCAACCTGTCTGGGCGTCAATCCCATCACGATGCCGCGCATCATTATGTTCTCGTAACCAGTGCCATCCGGATCCATCCCGAGGTTGATGTCGAGCAACGAAACTACCCGACCGGTAACCAATAGTCTTCCGGCCGTCGGTGCATACACGCCGCATAGAGTCCGCAGTAAAGTGGTTTTGCCGGAACCGTTGTGACCGGTCAGTCCGATTCGTTCGCCGGCGCGAACTTCGAACGAAAGGTGATCGAGCGAACGTACACAGCTTGCGTTGGCAGCGTTTCGCGCTATTCGTCCGCCCGTGGTTGCGCGAAGCACGATGTTTTTCATCGAACGACTGCTGTTAGTGAATATAGGAAAATCGACGCAAATGTCGCGGGCCAAAATGTGTCCCATGCGTCCTCAGATCCAGTAAGCAACGCGCCAGCGGTAGCGTCCCATGAACGCCGTTGCGGCGAATGCGAATGCAACCACGAGAGTGATCGAAATTACCCACACGTCCGCAGCAGGCGCCTCGCCCATCAATGGCGCACGCAGCAGTTCAAGGAAATAGTAAAACGGGTTGAAAGTCAGCAAATGCTCATTTCCAACTAGCAGTTTGGGTGGCCAGATTACTGGTGTCACATAGAACATCACCTGTACGAGACTGCTGACGATAGGAGGGATATCGCGGTATCGCGTGCATAGACCACCGAGCAAATATCCAAGAGCCACTGCGCCCAGACTAATAAGAATTACGGCTGGAAAAAATAACAGAGTGGCCCAGGACATACCTACGCCCATGTAAAAAAGCACCAGGAAAACAATGACGAGGTTGTGAGCCAGAATGATGAGATTGCGCCAGACCATTCTGAAAACGTGAATACCTAACGGCAAATTCACTTGGCGAATGATGCCCTCGGCCCCAATGAACACGGAGCATGATTCCATAACGAGAGAACTCAAATACAGCCAGGCAATAAACCCCGTTGTCAGAAAGACTAAATACTCTGCCGTCGGTACTTTGAAGATCTGTGTGTAGACCAGGGCCAACGCGATGATGGAAACGACGGCGCTCAGCGTGATCCAAAATGGCCCCAGGACAGAGCGCCGATAGCGTTGCTTGACGTCGGTGTGTGCGAGCATCAACCAGATACGGAAGGCGGCTACTGCATCCGCTACGTCACGCGCGGCAGCGGGTAACCCGCGCATGCGGGCCGAATCGATGTCCGCCACTTTAGTTTTTGCTTAACGGCTTTGCGGGTACGCCGCCCACTCGCGTCCCGGTCGACCGAACATCGCACACAACTGCAGCTCCGGCGGCAACGAATACGTCGTCGCCGATTTGCATCCCTTCAATGACCGTGGCTCCCGCCCCGATCCATACGCGGTCCCCGGCAACGACGTTTCCGCACAGCGTTGCGTGTGGGGCGATGTGAACGGCGCGGCCCAGATGACATTCGTGGTCTATGGATGCACCAGTGTTGACTATGCCCATGGCCCCCACGACTGCATCAATCTGTATGACAGCGCCGGCCATTACGACAGTACCTGCTCCTAGAACGGCAGTCTGAGATACGTAGCTAAACGGGCTCACTACGTTAACGAGCTGGAAGCCTGCTGCAATCGCCGCTGCACCGACCTCCTCCCGAATACGATTGTTGCCGATCGCAATGATGGCGCGAAACACGCCGCGTTCAAGCCAGCCAGTTGCACCGATCTCAGCCTCGACCGGAACGCCACCAACATCACTCCAGCGCGATTCTCCAATGCATGCGACGGGACGCCATAGGCCGGTGCTGCGGCAGGTGTCGACGACGACTTTAGCGTGGCCACCGGCTCCGAATATCACGACGTCGGTCGCACAGGCAGACTGCTGCTGCATCAGGCACCGATTAACCGCGCGGAGGAGTAAGTGGTGTTGGTCACTATGAGGGGTGACGTCGGTTCGTTTGCTGCAAAAATCTCGCCGCAGATGCGGGCTACCGATGCGTTAGCAAATTGATCTTACCAGCGCGCGGCGGTAGACCGCGTAAAGAAGGTTGCTCATAGTTTGGTTTGCTGACTGGTTGGCACTCACAAAACCTGCCGTCCGATCTGGCTGTTGCGCTCATCAAACGTGCGGTACCAGCGGCGGCCCAGTGCGATATCCAGTAACTGCTCGGTGCTTTCCTCCCAGGTAGGCGCGTCGATGAGGCTCGACGACGGTACCCGACCCTGATCCCGATCGGCGAACCACTGCTCGATTGTGTCCGCGAGTACGGTTGCTGAGCCCAGCGCGAAATAGGTCGCGTGCTCGGCGGCGACTTCGCGCAGGACGGGCAGATCCGAAGCGATGATCGGGGTGCCGAAGTGTGCGGCCTCGATAAGCGGCAACCCGAAGCCTTCTCCGCGCGACGTAAACAGCAAAGCCGCCGAGCGGCGATAACAGTGATGCAATTCCGCATCCGTGGGTTGCGCGATGAAATGGAGCCGTCGGCCCCGCTCGGGATGCGACTCGATTCGAGTCATGAAATCTTCCACGAGCCAGCCCTGCTTTCCGGCGATGCACAGCGATGCGTCGACGTTGCGCGCCCATAGCCGCTCGATTGCGTCGAGCGCAAGTGCGTGATTCTTGCGTGGCTCGATTGTCCCCACCATTAACAGCGTGCGAGGCGACGCCGTAATCAGCCGCACCCGGTCACTGACCGATGGTAAGTCGTTCCCGTCCGGCAACGCATCTCGGCCAAGATGCCAATAGCCCAGATGCCGGACACGACCGCGTGGTAGTGACTCTTGTTGCATCAACCCTTCGAGTTCGTCGGCAACGCTACGGGAGATGCAAATCAGGGCATCGCTTTCCTCGATCGCCGTTTCGATCCAACCGCGGAACCACTCCGACGTGCCTTGGGGCCAGCATTGGGTTAGCCGCAACGGAAGCAAGTCGTAGACGACCGTCTGCACGCTGCCGTGCAATTCTCTTATGCGCCGGAACAAGTGCGCAAATTCCCAGTAGCGCTCCCAGGAAGAATCGAGCATCAACAGACAATCGCCCCATTGAAGCTGCACGTGCACGTTATTGACGTCCTCGCGTTCGACCGGCGCGCGTAGGCCATGCGCGTCAAGCCAGTCGGTTGCCTCTATCAACTCATCGCCCTCAAGACGGACAGCAATCACGTGCACGCCGGGACGAGCACTGCAATACAGCCAGCGAACCACATTGCGCACCACGCGCTGGATGCCTG